>CALUPL010000101.1 GCA_944322635.1 uncultured Mailhella sp. | reverse complement strand
TCAGGCCAGGCAAGCCCCATCCGAAGCAAAACCAAATAGGGAAACCGGCCGGCCCGGCCCATGGTTTCCGGGTAGGTTGCTTGAAGGCGCGGGCAACCGCGTCTCTAGAGGAATGACAGCCGCCGTTTTTCTCAAACGGCACAAAACCCGGCTTACAGTCCGACTCCTTCATTGCGGGGAGGGAGCGAAAGTTCCCTCCCCTTTTTTCCGACCGGAAAAAGGCGCGTCTGCCGGAAGGGCAATCTCTTCCCGCAGCATGGAAAGCGTGTCCCTCTTTCGGGAAAACGCCTTTCGGAATCGGCGGAAAACGTTTCCGAAAGCTTTTCAGGCGTTTCGTCCGTTTCGAAAACGGCAGCGGAACGCCCGTCTGCGAGGTCAACATGCAACACGAATGCTGGGGCGTCATTCTCGCCGCCGGACAGGGCAGCCGCATGGTCAGTGCCACGGGCGGCGAAGCCAAGCAGTTTCTGCCCTACAAGGGGGCGCCCCTGTGGTGGCATCCGGCACGCGCCATGGCCGCGTCGCCCCTGATTTCCGGCCTTGTTTTCGTCTTTCCCGCAGGCAGGCTCGAACAGGCCGAAGCCCAGGCCCTCGCCCTCAACGCCAAAGAGTCGCTCGGCGTGCCCCTGCGCTTTGCCGAAGGCGGACAACGCCGTCAGGATTCCGTGCGCCGCGCGCTTGCCGCTCTGCCCGACTGCTGCGAAAAGGTGCTCATCCACGACGGCGCGCGTCCCTTCCTGCGCACCGCCCTCGTGACGAAGATTGCCGCCGCGCTGCGCAAAGGCGAAGTGTCCGGCGTCATTCCCGGCACTGTCGTCACCGACACCATGAAGGAAACCGATGCCTCCGGCCTTGTCGTTCACACGCCGGAAAGAGAACGTCTGCGGGCCGTGCAGACGCCGCAGGCCTTTTTCCCGGCCGAACTTCGCGAGGCCCACGCCAGGGCCGAGGCCGAAGGCTGGAACGTGACCGACGACGCCTCCCTCATGGAACGGCTCGGCCTTCCCGTGCTCGTCATCGAAGGCGACCGCGACAACATGAAAATCACCAACCCCCAGGATCTCGCCTTGCTTTCCGAAGAAAAACCCCTTCTGCCCTGCTGCGGCTACGGCTACGACGTGCACGCCTACGGCGGCAACCGCCCCCTGACCCTGGGCGGCGTGGAAATAGGCGGAGATTATCTCGTACTCGCCCATTCCGACGGCGACGTTCTGCTGCACGCCCTCATGGATGCCGTGCTCGGCTGCTTTGCCGGCGGCGACATAGGCCGACTCTTTCCCGACAACGATCCCGCCTTCGACAACATTTCCTCCTCCGTGCTGCTCGATCACGTCATGACTCTGGCGGCGGAGGCGGGCGTGCGCCTCGTGCACGCCGACCTCACCGTGGTGGCGCAGAAGCCCAGACTCGCCCCCAAGGCCGACGCCGTGCGCCGCAACGTGGCAAGGCTGCTCGACCTGCCCCTTGATCACGTGGCCTTCAAGGCCACGACGGAAGAAAAGCTCGGCTTTACCGGAGAGCTCAAGGGCATAAAGGCCGTGGCCCTCGTCACCGCGCTCCGGCGGCAGAAATAACGCGCGCCGCAACAAACGGCGTTTGTGCAAGGCTCCGGTCGAAGCCGACCCGTCTTTTCCGCACGCCTTCCGTCCCCGAAACCTTACGCCGCAGGACGCGCATCCAACAAGGAGTCACCATGTTCCGTTACGACGTCGCCATCATCGGAGCCGGACCGGCGGGTCTGATCTGCGCAAGAAACGCCGCCCGCCGCGGACTTTCCGTGGCCCTTGTGGACAGCCACGACAGGCCCGGCGTCAAGCTTTCCATGGCAGGAGGCGGACGCGGCAACTTCACCAACCGCACGCTCACGGAAAAGCACTATCTTACGGACGATCCCTCCGTGGTGCGCGCCGTGCTGCGCGCCTTTCCCTGCGAGTGGACGCTCGACCTTCTGCGCACCCTGCGACTACCCTTCGAGGAACGGGACTTCGGGCAGATATTCGGCCTGCGTCCGGCCGCCTTTCTGGCGGACAGACTGGCCGTGCAGTGCGACGAGGCGGGCGTGGATTTTCACCTCGGCCATGCGGCAACATCGTTTACGCCGCCCTCCTCTTCTCCCGCCTTCGGCCGCGGGGACGACGGAAAATTTTTCAGCTTTTTCGCCGGAAGGGAAAAAATAACGGCCCGTCACCTTGTGCTTGCCGCAGGCTCCTCCGCCTGGCCCGCCTCGGGAGCAAGCGACGCCATGGCAAAACTCGCCGCCGCCTGGGGACACGACACCCTGCCCTTCTCCCCCGTGCTCGTGCCCTTTGTCATGCTCGGCGACTGGCCGCTTGCCGGCCTTGAAGGCATAAGCCTCAACGTTCGCGCAGGCATTGCGCGCGGAGGCGAAACCTTCTGGCCCGATCCTGCGGGCATACGTTCCCTTCTCTTCACGCACAGAGGCGTGAGCGGTCCGGCCGCGCTTGTGGCCTCCTGCTGGTGGAAACAGGGCGACGCGCTTGTTCTGGACTTTCTGCCGGAACTGCCCGTGCTTGAACTGCTCGACGAAAAGGCGCACGGCAAGCTTATGGCCCGCAACATGCTCTCGCGCTACATGCCCGCGAGACTTGCCGAAGCCCTTTGCCCCGAAGACCTCGCCCGGAAAAAATGCGCGGAAATGGGCAAAAAGGACAGACTGCGCCTTGCTGAGGCCCTGCATGCCTTTTCCTGCCGCCCGTCGGGCACCGAGGGTCTGAAAAAGGCCGAAGCCGCCGCGGGCGGAGTGAAGCTCTCCGGTCTGTCCCGCAGGCTCGAAAGCCGGAAGGTGCCGGGACTTCACTTCTGCGGAGAAATCGTGAACGTCACCGGACTGCTCGGCGGATACAACATTCACTGGGCACTGGCAAGCGGCGCTCTCGTTGCCTCAGACATAACGGAAAAATCTCGTTAATCATTGAAAAACACCGGCAACTTCCGTTAGTATCCCGTGCATTTTTTCAATGCATCAAACAAAAAAAGCACTTTTTCCCTTTTTTGCTTTCACTGCATATGCGGCATAAGAGCTTTCACAGTTGAGCACCATCCGCGGAACAGTTCTGTAACGGACTGTAACGAACATTGACACTTTCCTGTGCTTATATTAAAAAAAATATAAAAAATGCAGTCAGACCGCACCGTTCCATGATGCAGGTCCGCAGAAAAGCCATCCGCGCGAGTTCCCGGAACACGCGTTCTTTCTGCGGCTCGGCTTTTCTTTTTTTATGCGGAAATCGACGGCATTTCCGGCTGCGGCCGGTGCACATGGCTTTTCGATCCATCGTCTGCCCGCAGGATGCAGGGACGACCGAAGGGCGTCCGGCACGAGCGTGCCCGTACCTGCCTTCCTTCCGACGGATTCTCCGTCCGGTCTGTTTCCTTCCGGGGAAACGCAACTTTGACAAAGGACCATTGATGAAAATCGTTGTGATAGGTTCGGGGTACGTGGGGCTGGTGACGGCCGCATGCTTTTCCGAAGTCGGACTCGATGTCTGGTGCATGGACATGGACGGCGCGAAAATCGCCACGCTGAAAAGCGGCGGCTGTCCCATCTATGAGCCTTCTCTGCCGGAACTTCTCACCCGCAACGCAAACGCGGGCAGGCTTCACTTCACCACATCTCTGGAAGAAAGCCTTCAGGGAGCCGCGGTGGCCTTCATTGCCGTGGGCACCCCCGAAGGCGAAGACGGCAGCGCCGACGTGAGCTACGTGTGCAATGCGGCCCGTTCCGTGGGCGAACTCATGACGGGCGATCTTGTGGTGGTGGTGAAATCCACGGTTCCGGTAGGAACCTGCGCCAAAGTGGAAGGCATTGTCCGCGAGGCCCTCGAAGATAGAAAAGCCGGATTTGCCTTCGATGTGGTTTCCAATCCCGAATTTCTCAAGGAAGGCCACGCCGTGAGCGACTTCATGATGCCGGATCGCGTGGTCATAGGCGTGGAAAGCGAAAGGGCGCGCGCCGTGATGAGCGAACTGTACCGCCCCTTCATGATGACGGGCGACCGCATTCTCTTCATGGACCGCGCCTCTTCCGAGCTTACCAAGTACACGGCCAACGCCATGCTGGCCACGCGCATTTCCTTCATGAACGACATCGCCAACCTGTGCGAACGCGTGGGCGCAAGCGTGGACATGGTGCGCAAGGGCATAGGCATGGACCACCGCATAGGCCCCAAGTTTCTTTACGCGGGCTGCGGTTACGGCGGCTCGTGCTTTCCCAAGGACGTGAAGGCTCTCATAGCCACCGCCGCCTCTCACGGCTATTCCATGGAAGTGCTCGAAGCCGTGGAACGAGTGAACGCCCGCCAGAAAACCGTGCTCTTCGAAAAGATTTCCCGTCATTTCCACGGCGATCTTGCAGGCCGCACCATAGCCGTGTGGGGGCTTGCCTTCAAGCCCGGCACCGACGACATGCGCGAAGCTCCCTCGCTCGTGCTCATCAATGCTCTGCTCGAAGCCGGGTGCTCCGTGCGCGTTTTCGATCCCGTGGCCATGGACAGAGGCCGCGCCCTGCTCGGCAATGCCGTATTCTTTGCGCGCAACATGTACGAGGCCGCGGAAGGGGCGGATGCGCTTGCCGTGGTCACGGAATGGAAGGAGTTCCGCCTGCCCGAATGGGAAAGGCTGCACGCGGCCATGAAGAGTCCGGTCATATTCGACGGCCGCAACGTTTACAGGGAAGAAAGCCTGAAGAGCGCGGGCTTCACCGGCTACAGAATAGGCTGACGCCCCTGTCCTCCCTTTCCGGCGCAATGCGCCGTACCGGCTCCTTCTTCCGCGTGAACGAGGAGCCGTTCGCATGAAAAGGACTGCTCATGAACGTACTCATTACCGGCGCGGCCGGTTTCATCGGCTATTTTCTTTCCCGAAGACTCCTGGAAAACGGGCACAGCGTTACGGGCATCGACGAAATCAACGACTACTACGCCCCGCGTCTCAAAACGGCCCGTCTTGCGCTTCTCGGCATAAACAACGCCGATCCGGCCTACGGAGTCACGGAAAAAAGCTCCACCTTTCCCGGCTTTCGCTTCGTCAAAATGCATCTTGAGGACCGCGAAGGCCTCATGAAGCTCTTTGCCGAAGGTTCCTTCGACGTTGCCGTGAACCTGGCCGGTCAGGCCGGCGTGCGCTATTCTCTGGAAAATCCCTTCTCCTACGTGCAGAGCAACGTTCTCGGCTTCGTCAATCTGCTGGAATGCTGCCGCGCCCATCCGGTGAAGCATCTGCTCTTCGCCTCATCAAGCTCGGTGTACGGCGGCAACGAAAAAACGCCCTTCAACGAGGAAGACCCGGTGAACACCCCGGTGTCGCTCTATGCGGCCACCAAGCGCTGCGACGAACTCATCGCCCACGTTTATGCGCACCTCTACCGCATTCCCTCCACGGGCCTGCGCTTCTTCACCGTGTACGGCCCTTGGGGCAGACCCGACATGGCTCCCGTGCTCTTTGCCAGGGCCATTCTCTCCGGAAAACCCATCAAGGTGTTCAACAACGGCAATCTCTCGCGCGACTTCACCTACATAGACGACATCATAGAATCCGTGGTGCGCCTCATCGACCATGCGCCCGAAGGTGCCGTGCCCACGGACATTTACAACGTCGGCTGCGGACACCCCATGCAGCTCATGGACTTTATCCATATTCTGGAAAACGCTCTCGGCAGAAAGGCCGAAATGCACATGATGCCCATGCAGAAGGGCGACGTGTACCAGACCTTCGCCGACACCACGAAACTGCAGACGCTGACGAACTTCCGGCCCTCCACGCCGCTTGAGGAAGGAATCAAACGCTTTGCCGCGTGGTACCTGTCCGACGAAAATCCCATACGGGAGGACTGAGGAAAAAAGGCGGCAACGCTCCCGGAACGCATTTTCGACGCGGAAAACGCCGCATGAAAGGTACCGCCGGGCCGAAATGCCGGAATATTTTCCCAAAGCGGCATGAACGTGCGCCGGAGAGCTTCTATTCCGCCCCGGATTTTCGTCCTGCCGGGCGCAAGGCCATTCTGAGCGCGGAGACAAAAGACCTGCCGGAAAAACGGCGCAACCCGAGGCCGACGACTTTCCCCTCCCGGACAAAAACTCACGCGGCGCACAGCGCCGGGGAGAACAAACATGACCAGCAACGAGACAGCCTCCTACGATCTGACCATACTCGTGCCCGTGTACAATGAAGAAGACAACATGCAGGCTCTTTCCTCGCGCCTTGCCGCCTACCTGCCGCGCGCAAAAATGTCTTCCTGCGTGCTCTTCATCAACGACGGCTCCACGGACCGCAGCGGAGAGCGCATTCGCGAAGCCTGCGCCGAACACGAAGGCTTTTTCTTCATCGAGCTTTCCTGCAACACGGGACTCAGCAGCGCGCTCAAGGCGGGCATGGATCAGGTTCGCTCCCCGTACCTCGCCTACATCGACGCCGACCTTCAGACCGCGCCCGAAGAACTCGACCTGCTCACGCCCTACCTCGGCGACTACGAACTCGTCACGGGCGTGCGCGCCAACCGCAAGGATACGGGCTTCAAAAAAATTCAGTCGCGCATAGCCAACGGCTTCCGCCGCATGATGATAAAGGACGGCGCGCGCGACACGGGCTGTCCGCTCAAGGTCATGCGCAGCGACATGGCCCGCGCCCTGCCCTTCTTCAAGGGAATGCACCGCTTCTTTCCCGCGCTCATCCAGCTTGAGGGCGGCAGAGTCAAGCAGGTCAACGTGTCCCATTTTCCGCGCGTGGCCGGCGTTTCCAAGTTCAACCTGCGCAACAGGCTCGTTTCGCCCTTCGTGGACTGCCTTGCCGTGCGCTGGATGCAGAAAAGACACATTGCCTACAAGGTGAAGGCCGACAACCTGAAGCACGACTGACGCGCCTGCCGGAACAACGCGAACGTCGCCCGAAAGTCCGTCTGCGTGCGGCAAGTCAACGTGCGGAGCCATTTTCCGCCGTTTCCGCATTTTCGCGGAAAAGTCCTTTCGAAGAAAGTCCGACAATCTGCACGTGGCAGAATTTCGGCAGCTCCGCCTGAAGGCAAACTCGCCCTGTTCCGGCCCCTGAAGGCCGAACGTCTTTTCTCCCCTCCGAGGGCAACGCTCTCTGCAAGGATGCATCATGAAGGAATATCTGCTCGTCACGAGCGTGGGGCTGCTTGCCCAGGGATTTTTTTCCCTGCGCATGCTCCACCAGTGGATAAAAACGGAACGGGCAAAAAAAATCATTTCTCCCGCGCTGTTCTGGGTGTTCAGCATATGCGGGGCCTACCTGCTCATGATTTACGGATGGCTGAGAAACGACTTTGCCATCATTCTCGGGCAGTTCATTTCCTATTACATCTATCTGTGGAACCTCAAGGCCAACGGCATATGGCAGAAATGCGCGCTCTTCGTGCGCGTCGTTCTTCTTCTCACCCCGCCGGCAGCCGCGGTCAGTCTCGCCCTCTCCGGCGCAAACGTGGCGCAGACGCTGTTCAAGAATCCCGACATTCCTCTGCCGCTGCTCGTTTTCGGATGCGCCAGTCAGGCGCTCTTCACTCTGCGCTTCGTGTATCAGTGGTGGTACTCCTCGCGCCGGCATGAATCCGTGCTGCCCATGGGCTTCTGGGTCATCAGTCTCACCGGCTCGCTGCTCATCTGCCTCTATGCCGTGCTCCGTCTCGACATCGTGCTCATTCTCGGTCAGGCTCTCGGCCTTGTGGCGTATGCAAGAAACATCGTCATCGGCCTGCGCAGCCGCCGCGCCCCTCTTTCCGTTTCCTCCGACTCTTCCCGCAAAGGCACGTCATGAAACAGCGCACGCTCATCTACGTTTTCTCCCTGCTCGTTCTTCTGCCGCTCGTCCATGCCTTCGGCACCGGCATCATGGAAGCCCGCAATCTCATTTCCGCCCAGTCCATGGCGCTCGATCACGACTGGCTCATTCCCCACCTTTTCACGGAAATACGTCTCAACAAGCCGCCCCTGCCCGTGTGGCTCACGGCCCCCGTGTTTCTGCTCAATCCTGAGCCTTCCATGTTCGCCCTGCATCTGCCCGTCATTCTCATAACGGGCCTTCTCGGCGTGTTCTGCTTCGATCTGTACAAGGCGCTCTTCGACGACGAAAAAACCGCTCTCTATGCCGGTCTTGTCGCTTCCTCCATGCTTCTTACCCTCAAGCTCGGCACCACCAATTCCTGGGACATCTACTCCGTGGTGTTCATGACCGGTGCGCTCGTCGGCCTTGTGAAGCCCGGCCGCATCTGGCTTGCGGCAGGCACGCTTCTCATGGCGGCCTCGGTGCTCAGCAAAGGCCCGGTTCAGCTCTACACCATGCTGCTGCCCTTTCTTGCGTGCCTTCTCATCTTCCGCCGGGGCTTTTCGTGGAAGCGCCTTGCCGTCATTCTCTTCGGCGGATGCCTCATGGGTTCGCTCTGGTATGTTTACGTGTACTTTGCCGTGCCCCATGTGGCCGCAAACGTGGCGCAGGGCGAAGTAAAGGCCTGGAGCACCATGCACACGGCCTCGTTCTTCTTCTACCTTTCCTTCCCCGGATTCGCGGGAGCGTGGGCGCTTGCCTCCCTTGCCGGAATTTTCGACCGCTGGCTGAACAAGACCAGGGAAAGCCGGACGGAAATGAAGTTCCTGCTCTGCTGGTTCCTGCTTTCCCTGCTTCTGCTTTCCCTGGTGCCGGAAAAAAAGGAACGCTATCTCATGCCCGCCATGGTGCCCCTCGCGCTGCTTGTCGCACAGGTGCTCAGGCACTGGGTGGCCGGCCTCAACAAGGGCACGCTCTCCCGCGCGGAAAAAGGCATCATTACCGTGCATCTGGCTCTCGGCACGCTGGCGGCGGCGGGCATATGCGTGTTCATTGCCTGGAACAACGGCGAATGCGCGCTCTCCTGCGCCGTTTTCGCCCTGCTCTGCCTCCTTCTCGGAGCCTTCGGCCTCAGGTACCCGAGTTACCTCGTTCCCGTGTCCTGCCTGATGGTGCTTTTTGTGTGCCTTGCCGCCTTCCGCATGGGATCCACCCGTCCCATGGTGCAGAAGACCGCGCCTTCCTGCACTCTTGAGGAACTGCGTACCATGCCGGAACTCAAGGGCATTGCCTGTTATTCCTTCGACAACTTCGGCCCCACGGAGGAATGGGAAACAGGCCGGGACACCACGAGAATATCCTCTCTCAACGACGTGCCGGAAGATCGCTTCCTGCTGCTTGACACCGATACCACGCCTCCCGCCGTGGTGTCGGAAGGAAAGCTCGACGTGGAAAAGCGCCTTCTCGTGCAGACGAGCCGCGGCCAGTACATGCAGCTCTTTGTCGTGGACAAGAAATAGCAGCCCGAAAACAACTTCTCTCTCCCCGCTCTCCGGCACCCCGGACGGCGGGGATTTTTTTGTCCCGCGGCCTTTTCCTGCATTGTTGCAGCGCCGCATGAGCAAGGCCGCTTCCGGCCTTTTTCCTGAATGCCAGTCTTCGCCGCCAGGGCTCCCGCCCCAAAAGCAGACAAGCCCAATTCTTGCTTCTGAGGCAAACAGCCTTAAGCCAGCCCCCCTTTGCCTCAGCGGCAGGAACGATTTCTTACGCCAGAGGCAAGGCGCAAAAAAGACCGCCTTCCCGAAGGAAGACGGCCTTTTCATCATGACGCGGGGAAAATCCCCCGCACTTTCGTTTTACTTGGAAGCGGCGTCGGCAAGAGCGGCCACGGCGGGCAGGGTCTTGCCTTCGAGCACTTCGAGGAAGGCGCCGCCGCCGGTGGAAAGATAACCCATCTTACCGGCCACGCCGAAGGATTCCACAGCGGCCACGGTGTCGCCGCCGCAAACCAGGGTGTAGGCCTTGGAATCGGCGAGAATGTCGGCCAGAGCGCGGCTGCCCTTGTCGAAGGGCACGGTTTCAAACGCGCCCACGGGGCCGTTCCACACGATGGTGCGGGCGTCGGCAAGAATCTTGGCGTAGGCCTTCACGGTTTCTTCGCCGATGTCGAAGGCGCAGTCTTCGGCGGACAGTTCGGACACCTTCTTGGTCACGGCTTCGGAAGCGCGCTCAAAGCTCGGGGCCACGACGACGTCGGTGGGCAGAGGCAGAAGCACGTTGCGTTCCCTGGCCATGTCTATGAGGCGCTTGGCTTCGGGAATGAGGTCCTTTTCCACGAGGGAAGCGCCCATGTCGTAGCCTGCGGCTTCCAGGAAGGTGTTGGCAATGCCGCCGCCCACAATGAGACCGTCCACGTGCTTGAGCAGGTTTTCAAGCACGGTGAGCTTGGTGGAAACCTTGGAACCGCCGATGATGGCGAAAAGCGGACGCTCGGGATTGTCGAGCAGCTTGGTGGCGGCTTCCATTTCCGCAAACATGAGAGGACCGGCCACGGCAACGGCGGCCTTGCGCAGAGCGCCTTCGGTGGAGGCCTGAGCGCGGTGGGCCGCGCCGAAGGCATCCATCACGTAGATGTCGCCCATGGCGGCGTACTTGGCGGCGAGTTCCTCATCGTTCTTCTTTTCGCCCTTGAAGAAGCGCACGTTCTCGCAGAGAACCACCTGACCGGGCTTGCATTCCACGCCCATCAGAGGTTCGGCGCAGAATTCCACGGGCATGCCGAGCAGCTTGCCCATGTGTTCGGCCACGGGACGCAGAGAGAACTTTTCTTCGAACACGCCCTCGGTGGGACGGCCGAGATGCGCCAGAAGAATGACGCCCGCGCCCGCATCCAGAGCCTTCCTGATGGTGGGCAGCACGGCGCGGATGCGCTTGTCGCTGGTAATGACGCCGTCATGAATGGGCACGTTCACGTCCACGCGCATGACAACGCGCTTTCCCTTCATGTCCACATCGTTCATGGTCAGTGCTTTCATCGGTTTTCTCCTTTCCTTACAGCAGTTCAAGAGACTGCCGCACAATGTTTTCTACCGTAAAGCCAAACTTCGGGAACAGTTTTCCCGCCGGAGCGGAAGCTCCGAATGTTTCCATACCAATGACGCGGCCGTCAAGTCCCACATACTTCCACCACCAGGCGGCGGTCTGCGCTTCCACAGCCACGCGGGCGCGCACGGAAGAAGGAAGGACGGATTCGCGGTAGGCGGCATCCTGACGGTCGAACACCTCGCAGGAAGGCATGGAAACCACGCGCACGCGACGACCTTCGGCGGAGAGCTTTTCGGCGGCCTGCATGACGAGCTGCACTTCGGAACCCGTGGCAATGTAAATGAGTTCCGGTTCGCCTTCGCAGTCTCTGAGAACATAGCCGCCGCGGCGGATGGCCGCCACCTGCTCGTCGCTGCGCTTCTGCTGGGGCAGGCCCTGACGGCTCATGACGAGGCACACGGGGCCTTGGCCGTATTCCACGGCCGCCGTCCAGGCCACGGCCGCTTCCGTGCTGTCGCACGGACGCCACACCTGCACGCCGGGGGTCATGCGCAGCGCGGCAATCTGTTCCACGGGCTGATGAGTGGGGCCGTCTTCGCCCACGCCGATGGAGTCGTGGGTGAGCACCCAGATGACCCCGAGCTTCATGATGGCCGCAGAACGTATGACGCTCTTGGCGTAGTCCGAGAACACGAAGAACGTGCCCGCGTAGGGCAGAAATCCGCCGTGAAGCCTGAGGCCGTTCATGATGGCGCCCATGCCGAACTCGCGCACGCCGTAGCGGATGTAGTTGCCGGAGTAATCGGAAACGTCGAGCGTTTTTGCGCCTTTGTACTCGGTGCCCACGGAGCCGCTGAGGTCGGCCGAGCCGCCCACGAGTTCCGGAAGAACGGGAGCAATGATGTTGAGGGCATTCTTGCCCGCCGCACGGGTGGCCACGTCCTTGGTTTCGGCGCGGGCGGCCTCCACGGCGGCGCGGGCCGCATCGGGCCAGGCTTCGGGAAGCTTTCCGGCCATGCGGCGGCGGAACTCGGCGGCGAGTTCAGGGTAGGCGGCGGCGTAGGCGGCAAACATGTCGTCCCATGCCTTTTCGGCGGCAGCGCCCTTTTCACGGGCGTCCCACGCGGCGCGGATGTCGTCCGGCACGGTGAAGGGTTCGGAAGTCCAGCCCATGGCGGCGCGGGCGGCGGCGGCTTCTTCCGGACCGAGAGGCGAACCGTGGCAGGCGGCCGTGCCTGCCTTGGTGGGCGCAAAGCGGCCGATGACGGTCTTGCAGCAGATGAGCGAAGGCTTGTCCGTTACGGCCATGGCCTGACGGATGGCCATGTCTATGGCCTCGGGATCATGCCCGTCGATGCCGCGCACCACGTGCCAGCCCATGGCCTCGAAACGGGCGGGGGTGTCGTCGGTGAACCAGCCTTCCACCTTGCCGTCGATGGAAATGGCGTTGTCGTCATAAAGCGCAATGAGACGGCCGAGCTTCCAGGTTCCGGCCAGGGAGCAGGCTTCCTGCGACACGCCTTCCATGAGGCAGCCGTCGCCGAGGAACACCCAGGTGTAGTGATCCATGACGGGGAAGCCCTCACGGTTGAACTCGTGGGCCATCATGCGTTCGGCAAGGGCCATGCCCACGGCCGTGGCTATGCCCTGACCGAGCGGACCGGTGGTCATTTCCACGCCGGGAGTCACGCCGAGCTCGGGATGGCCGGGAGTTTTCGCGCCGAGCTGGCGGAAATTGCGGATATCGTCCATGGAAAGATCGTATCCGGTAAGATGCAGCAGCGAATAGAGCAGCATGGAAGCATGGCCGTTGGAAAGCACGAAACGGTCGCGGTTGGGCCATGCGGGATCGGCAGGATTATGCTTCAGAAAACCGCGCCACAGGGATTCGGCCATGTCGGCCATGCCCATGGGTGCGCCCGGATGACCGGACTTGGCTTTCTCGATGGCATCGATGGAAAGGGCGCGGATGGCATTGGCAAGTTCTGCACGAGTAGGCATAAAGGTTGTCTCCTTGGAGGTATTGCAGGAAAAATCAGCACGCCGCGGCCGTGAAGGCGGCAAGACGTTCGCCGAAGGGAGGGTGTCCGAAGAATGCGGAGCCGGAAACCAGCACGTTCGCTCCGGCTTTGACCAGCGCTCCGGTGTTTTCAAGATTAACGCCGCCGTCCACCTGAATGAGGCAGTCACAGCGTCCGGCGGCATCAAGTTTGGCCCGCAGCTCCGCCACCTTGCGGAGCGTGGCGGGCAGGAACTTCTGACCCCCGAAGCCGGGGTTCACGCTCATGATGAGCACCATGTCCACGTCGTCCAGAACGTAGTCGAGCGAACTGAGCGGCGTGGCGGGATTGAGCGCGGCGCCCGCCTTCATGCCGAGGCGGCGTATTTCCGCAAGCGTGCGCTGAAGATGCACGGTGGATTCCACGTGCACCACGAGCATGTCCGCTCCCGCAGCCTTGAAGTCGGAAAGATAGCGTTCCGGCCTCTCGATCATGAGATGAACGTCAAAAAAAAGACCCGACGCCGGGCGCAGGCCTTTGATGACGTGTTGTCCGAACGTGATGTTGGGCACAAACTGCCCGTCCATCACGTCCCAGTGCACCCACTTCACTCCGGCTTCTTCCAGATTCTTCAGGGTTGCGGCCAGATTTCCGCAGTCGGCGGAAAGAAGCGAAGGCGAGAGTATCATGAACGGTTCTCCTTGGACGGGTTGCTGGTGAGAAGATCTCGTATTTCCATAAGTTCCTTCAGAGCCTCGGCAAGAACCCTGCGCGCGTCGGCTCCGGAGTCGGAAGGCTGCACGCAGAGAGCCTCGGCAAGTTCCGGCATGGCTTCTCCCGAAAGCACGCGACGCGCGCCTTCTATGGTCATGCCCTGCTCATGGAGAAGAGAGCGTATGCGGCGCAGAAGCTCCATGTCGCCTTCCGAGTACAGACGCTGCCCCTTGGGCGTGCGCACGGGATGAAGGCCGGGAAATTCCCCTTCCCAGAATCGAAGCACGCTTGTCTGAAGGTTCAGCGCACGGGCGGCCTCGCCTATGCGGTACACCCTGCCGGACTGCGGCTTTCTTCTGTGCATGTTCCCGTCCTTGGTCTGCGATCTGAAAAAGTGGCACTGCAAGTAATTCTGATCGATCACGGGGCTCTCCTCAGTGAAAAGAGAAACGGCTTGCCGGCCGATGGTCCGTGTCCATCCCGATAGTCGCCCTTTCCAGGAAAAATTTCCAGAAAAAAAACAGAGGGGCAACGCCACATTCGCAAGTTCGTCGGCCATTATGGCACGCGAGTGCGGCAGAATGATGACAGTCGGACGTTTTTTCCGTTTCTCGGGGCCGCCGGGGAAAAAATTTTTCCGGAGACAAACGCCCCGCCGGCGGGACATGCTTTTCCAGGCAGACGCCGAAGCGGGATTTTTTCCGAAAAAAGACGCGCTCTGTCAAGAGAAAGCGTTTCTTTCGGGCAAAAGAGCACAAAAGTCCCGCGCCCTTTCTCCAAAGAACGCGCCTGAACGTCATGCTTCGAACAGAACGGCCCTACTCTCCTCCGTCGAGGGAAAGCGCGGCGCGCTTTGCCTCCAGTTCGGAAATCTGCGCCTCGAGCTCTCCGAGGGCCTCCAGTTCCTTTTCCGAACGTTCCTGAAGGGAATGGAACTCCTTGAGCAGCTCCGTGGACTTCGCTCCGTCGGCATACACCGCGGGATCGGCCAGCAGCCCTTCCACTTCCTCCTGACGGGCCAAAAGCGCCTCAAAGGACTTTTCCTGCTCCTCGTAGCGGGCCTGAAGTGGCTTGAGCAGCTTGTAGAGCGCGTTTCGCTGCTCGGCCTGCTCGCGCTTGAGCTTTTTGAGGTCTTCGCGGGAGAGATTGGTGCCGGGCAGAGGCTTCACCGCCGGGGAGGAAGAAGCGGGCGCGGCGGGCGCGTTTTCCTGCCGGGCCGCGGCCGTGCGCGCCGCGCGTCTTGCCGCGTCGTACTGCGCAAAGCCTTCCTTGTACACGGTGATGCCCTTTTCATCCACGGCCCATATTTCATCCACGGCCTCGGTGAGCAGATGCCTGTCGTGGGCCACCACGAGCAGCGTGCCGTCGAAGGCTTCCAGAGCCTCCACGAGAGCGTCGCGGCTTTCGAGATCCAGATGGTTGGTAGGTTCGTCGAGCACGAGAAAATTGCAGCGGCGCAGGAAAAGAAGCGCCAGCACGAGACGGCTGCGCTCGCCGCCGGAAAGCGAATCGATGGAACGGTCGAAATAGCCCTGCCCCAGCATGAACAGGCCGAGCACGCTCATGAGTTCCTCTTCCGAGGTGTGCGGGTCGGAAAGGCGGCGCATTTCGCCGAGCACCGTGCCGCCGAGATCCAGAGTTTCGGCCTGCTGCTGACTGTAGTAGCCCATGCGCGTGGTGGAACCCATGGTGAAGGTGCCGCCCGTGCGGGCCAGCTTTCCCGCAAGAATCTTGAGCAGCGTGGACTTGCCGCAGCCGTTGTGACCCACAAGGCCCACTCTCTGACCGCGGAACAGCGAAAAGGTGAGCGGCGGCCACAGCGTGGTGCCGTCCGGAAAATGAAAGGCCAGGTCGGCCACGGAAAGCACCACCTTTTCGGAAGGCGCAGCCTCGGGCCACTTGAAGGAAAGTTCGCGCCTCCTGGGTTCGGGCTTGTACTGCTCCAGTTCCTTTTCGAGCTTTTTCGCCTGCTTCTGACGGGAACCGGCCTGGCGCGCCTTGGTGGCCTTGGCCTTGAAGCGCCGCACGAAATCCATCTTGTGCGCAAGCTCGTCGGCAATCTGCTTGGCCTCGCGTTCGCGCTGCTCGTCTATTTCCGCCTGAAGTTCCAGAAACTTGGTGTAGTTGCACTTGCGGAAAATGGGCTTCGACGCGCCGAGGTACAGAACATGGGTGCCCACATGGTCCATGAACACGCGGTCATGCGCCACGAACACGAGAATGCCCTTGAATTCCAGAAGGAACTCTTCCAGCCATTCCACGGCCTCAAGGTCCAGATGGTTGGTGGGTTCGTCGAGAAAGAGCACGTCCGCGCCCGCGGTGAGCACGCGCGCAAGCTTGGCGCGCTCCCGCCAGCCGCCGGAAAGCTGACGTATGGGAAGCTCCCACTTCTGTTTGGAAAAGCCGAGACCGGAAAGCACCGTCTGCGCGCGCTGCTCGGGATTGTAGCCGTAGCGGGTTTCAAGGTCGTGCTGACGCGCCATGAGACGGTTCATGGCCGCCTCGTCGCCCGAACTCTGCGCCTTTTCCCATTCCTGCCAGAAATCGCCCCAGTCGGGAAGCGCGGCCTGCACCCATTCCAGAAGCGGCACATCCAGCGTTTTTTCATCCAGCATCTGTTCCACGTAGCCCACGCGGCATCCGTGAGGAATGATGACGCGCCCGCCGTCCGGCGCGGCCACGCCCGCCAGCATGCGCAGAAGCGTGGACTTGCCCGTGCCGTTGGGACCGCATACGCAAAGACGCATGCCGTCCACGATGTCCAGCGAAAAGTCATGGAAAATGTCGCGGCCGCCGTATGACTTGGAAAGATTCTGAATGGTGATGTTCATGACAGTGATCCGGGGACTATCCCCGTGTTGCGGTGACAGGAAAAAGGCCGGAGCGCGCACGCGGCGGCCGGATCAGGAGAAAAGAAGGCCGCTCCCGGGGGAGCGGCTCCTCCCTTGCTGATGCCGTACGCTTTTAAATTCCGTACTCCACGGCCTCGGGGTCTTCCCCTCTCGCGGCGGCAAGGCGGGCCTGCCTTGCGGCCTCCTGCTTGCGTTCGCGGGTGCCGAGCGGAATGCAGGCGTCCCAGTCGGCGCTGCGTTCCTGAATTCTGGTGAACACGAGAAACGCGGTATGGGCGCTCATGCGGTCGGCGGGACGCAGACGTCCGGGCACGACCTTCCAGGGACGAACGAGAATCTCGCACACTTCCGTTTCCTCGAACGGGCCGATCTCAAGAGCCTTGATGAGTTCCGACACCTGCTCGATGGTGGGCAGAAGAAAGGCTATGGGCGCGCCGGGAACAAGCGCCTCGCGCGCGGCGTCGAGGTATTCCCAGGGGGTGCGCACGTCGAGAAAGAGCGCGTCGCCCTTCTTGCCGTTCAAAACGTCGGGGTCATCAACGCCGAAGCCGTCGGCAATGTCGCGCAGATGAAAGGTGACGTTGTCGCCCACGCCGGCCCACGCCACATTGCGCATGGCCAGCTTGTGGAACTCCTCGCGCGCTTCGAAGCTGTGCACGTGGCCGTTCGGCCCGGAGAACCACGAAAGCGCCAGGGTGAAGCCGCCGGAGCCGGAACCGGCTTCGAGTATGGTGCGGCCGTTGCCCACGCCGAGCTTGAAGCAGATAAGTCCCATGTCCTTGGGATACATGATCTGCGTCTGTCTTTTGATGCCCATGACAAGGTCGTGGAGCTGGGGCTTCTCCAGGCGGAAGGGCACGCCCATGGCGGTGCGCACTTCCGTGCCGAACTCGGCGGCCACAACGTCGGCCGCGCGCATAACGCCGTCCTGCGTGTGCAGGTCGTGCCCCTCCTCCATGCGGTAGATGTGACGCTTGCCGCGCGGAGAAGCCAGAATGACGAGATCGCCGTACTGAGGCATAATTATTCCTGTTACATGAGATGGTTGAAGAAATAGTCGTACATGCGGCGCAAAAAGAGCGCCATGCCCACGAGGGAAGCCTGATCCGGAGTTCTGCCCGCGCGTGCGAACAGATCGCGCGCCGCGGGGGTGAAATCCTCCTCCCCGCTGTCCGGCAGATGCCCGCCCACGTCCCGCACGAGCACCATGAAGGCGTCGGCATCCTTCACTTTGGGCCAGAGCGTGGCAAGGTAGGCTTCATAGGCCTCACGGCATCGGTCGGGCACGGCCCTTTGCAGGGCAAGACGCCACACGCCTATGCAGAGCGCCGTAAACACGGGATGCATGGCGCGTTTCGCGGAAAAGGCCATGCGGCCGATGCCGAGCATTTTCAAAAAGGCGGCGAAATCCGCTTCGGCAAGCAGTGCCTCGAAGGTGCCCACAAGGGCCTCGGGGGTGGCATTGCCCGCCTGCGGATCGACCACCGTGCCGGAAACTCGCACGGTTCTACTCCGTTTCGCCCGCCTGAGAGGAAGATTCCGTTCCGCTCTGCGCGCCTTCTCCGCCCTCTTCCGTGCGGGAACGACGACGGGAGCGGCGGCGGGGACGACGGGAACGGCCCTCGCCGGCCGACGGACTTTCAACGGCGCCTTCCGCGGAAGAACCGGCGGAAGCATCGTTTCCGGCAGTCTCCTGCGTTTCGTCGGCCGGGACGCCTTCCGCTCCGGCCTCACCCTCGGCGCTGCGGTTTCTGCCGCGTCTGCGCTTTTTCGAGCGGGACTTTTCGCCGGTCTCGGCTTCCGTGCCTTCCGCTCTGCCCTTGCCGCGGCGGGACGAGGAACGGGCGTTCTCTCTTTCCGCACGGGGACGGGGCAGCGACTGTTCCATGCCGAGGCTGCGCTGATAGTCGGCATCCATGAGCAGGGCCAGCAGAAGAAGCTGATCCTCGTCTTCGCTTCCGGCAAGTTCCTTCACCAGGGGAAGATAGCGGCGGACGCGCTCAAGCTGCAGTCCGGTGCAGGCTCTGCGTCGGGCGTCGAGCAGCGCGGTTTCGCGATGTCCCACGGCCACGGCCACGTCCTCGTCCGTGGGATTGGCCAGAGGAAGAAGGTCGATGCGGTAGAAGGAGGCAATGCGCAGAAGCTCCATCTTCTCCATGATGTCCACAAGGGAAATGACCGTACCTGCGGCTCCGGCGCGGCCCGTGCGGCCCGCACGATGAATGTAGGACTCGCGGTCTTCCGGCGGCTCGTAGAGGAACACGTGGGAGAGCGCGGGAATGTCTATGCCGCGGGCGGCCACGTCGGTAGCCACGAGAAGGCGCACCCTGCCCTCGCGCAGACGGTTCAGCACGTCTTCGCGCTTGTTCTGGGAAAGGTCGGCGGACAGCTCGTCGGCGTTGTATCCGAAGCCCTTGAGCACGGCGGTGACGTAGTGCACGTTGGACTTGGTGTTGCAGAAAATGATGGCCGAGGTGGGGTTCTCGGTTTCCATGAGGCGCACAAGCGTGCGATCCTTGTCCATGCGGCCGCATTCCACGAAGAAATGCTGAATGGTGGCCACGTGCACCTGCCCCTGAGAGAGACTGAGCATCTCGGGATCGCGCAGAAATTCCCCGGCAAGGTTCAGAACGTGCTGGGGATAGGTGGCGGAAAAGAGCGTGGAAAGAACGGGATGCCGGGGCAGATAGCGCTGAATCTCCTTCATGTCGGGATAGAAACCGATGGAGAGCATTCTGTCGGCCTCGTCGAACACAAGGGCGCGCAGGGCGTCGAGGGAAAGTGTGCGGCGCAGAAGATGATCGAGCACGCGGCCCGGCGTGCCCACGATGATCTGCACGCCTTCGCGCAGGGCCTCAAACTGGCGGCCGTAGCCCACGCCGCCGTACAGGGCCGTTACGGAAAGGCCCGTGCCTTCAAAAAGAATGCCTGCCTCGTGCTCCACCTGGCTTGCCAGTTCGCGCGTGGGCGCAAAAATGAGGGCCTGCGGCTTTTTTTCCGCAGGATCGATGAGAGAAAGAAGAGGCAGCAGGTACGCGCCGGTCTTGCCGCTGCCCGTGCGGGACTGCACCATGAGGTCGCGTCCGGCCATGAGATAGGGAAGAGCATGCGTCTGCACGGGCATGAGACGCGTCCAGCCTGCGCGAGCGCAGGCCTGCTGCATGACTTCGGGCAGCTCTTCCAGCGCGCAGGGCGGCAGAGAGTGTTCGGGAGCCGTTATCTGAAGCTCCTCGTCGTTCGTTATGGTATCCGACATTGGCGAATCCTGATAAAAGAATGAAGTATATGACTATCTTGAGAAAACGGAATATTATAGCCGATTCTTCCCCGGTTGCCAAGTGAGCGCCCCGTCGTCCGGCAGCGGCCGGGAAAAGCGGCGCGTGAGGCATTTTCCGCAGAGCACGAAAAAAGCAGCTCTTTCCTTGCCGCCGGAAATGCGAGACGCATTCCGAAAGGGACGCGCCTTTTCCGAAAACGCGCCTCCCCTTCCGCAAAAACACGGAAGCCCGACGTCGAAAAGACGCCGGGCCGAAAAACGCCCTCCCCGCTGAAAAACGACGACCCCGCTCTCCGCTTCCGGAACGCTCCGGCAGCAAAAAGCAAAGGCCGCCCGTTGCGGGCGGCCGAGAAAAAACTACAGCTTGTTCTGCGAAATGACCTGCTTGGCGCGGGTGGCCTCGGGGGCCTTGGGGAACTTGCGCGTAAGCTCGGTAAGACGCTGCTTGGCCGCGGCCTTCTTGTTGAGCTGCAGGAAGGACATGCCCTGCTTCAAGTAGGAAGCCGGAGCCTTCACGCTGTTGGGATAGCCGGAAATCACGTTCTCATAGGCCAGCGCGGCTTCGGCGTAGTTCTTCATCTGATACTGACATTCCCCCTGCCAGAACCAAGCGTTGGAAACCAGCTTGTTCTTGGGATAGGTTTTGGTGAAGTCGCTGAAGGAACGCAGAGCCGCCTGATAATTGCGGGAGTTGAACGACTTCATGCCGTTGTCGTACAAGGCCTGCGCCATGTCCACGTTGCTCTGCTGCTGAACCGCGGGCGCGGCAGGCGCCGCGGGAGCCGCAGCAACGGCAGGGGCAACGGCCTGTGCGCCGGGAACGGCAGAAGCGTCGGCCCCGGGAACACCGGGCTGACCGGGCACTCCGGGCTGTTCGCCGCCAAGCTGGAGATCCAGCGCCATCTGGCTTTCCAGAAGACGCAGGGCACGGTCGTGCACGGCCAGGGTATCGGCCATCTTCTGCGCGCCGCCCGCACGCTGAAGGGCATAGTTCAGCGTATCGAGCTGACCGCGCAGCTCCGAAATTTCCTGACGCATTTCCATGAGCTGCGACCAGCTGTCGGCCTGATTGGTCTGACTGCTGCTCACCTGACGGTTGATCTGATTGACCTGGGCCTGAAGGGCATTATGCTCGCTGCTCGTCACGCACGCCGTCAGCATCAGAGGCAGGGACAACAGGGCAAGACTCCGGCCCCATTTAAAAAGTTCCATGACCTTTTCTCCTGAATGATGAGGACGCGGGCCGTGCCCGCCCCCGTTGCATGAAAGCTCCGCTCCGATCGGGGACATTGTCCCTGTGATGCGTTCGGCCCGGGGCCTTTGTCGAAAATTCACGCCTGCGGTTTCCGAACGTCGTCGGGACATCCGAAGGACCATTCGTCGGCTCCCGCTCTTTTCTGCGGAGCTGCGCCTTCCTCCGTGCGCGTCACGCCGCCCTCACCGGCAAACGCGCCTTCCGCGCGCCTCCCGGATTCCGCAGCAGGCACGGATTCGGAAATCACAGGAGCCTCGCCGTGCGCCTCATCGGAAAAGGCGGCCGTTCCGGCGGAAGCCGCAGCTTCCGCAGCAGCCTTTTCTTCTGCCGCTCTGGCTCTTTCGGCTTCAATTCTTGCCCGTATGTCCACCTTTTCCTTGCTGGCGTGCTTTCTGCCCACAAAGTAATAGGCCACGCCCGCCACGCAGGGCAGAAACACGCAGGCCATCATCCAGCGGTACTTTTCCTTTGTGGTGGGAAAGTCGTGGTACATGGCATGCTTCAAGGCCCACATATTGGGCAGCGCCGGAACGATGAGCATGAGCAGCTGTTCGCTGCTGAGATCGGAAATGAGCACGGCTATTTTCCCCCGTCGTCTTCACGTCCCTGCCGAAGAAGCGCAATTCCGGCAAGAAGCACTCCGAGGCATATGGCAATGTCCGCCACGTTGAAGGCGGGCCAGTGCCACGCGCCCCAGTACACGTCCAGAAAGTCGGTCACGGCGCGAAAGCGCACCCTGTCCACAAGGTTGCCTGCGGCGCCGCCGAGTATGCTCCCCAGTCCGAAGAACAGCGTGCGGCTGTAGGGCGACGTGCGCACGATGTGCACGATGACACCCGCAACGAGCAGCGCGGCCGCCAGAAACAGCCAGAACTGCCAGTCGGTTTCCTCGCTGTTCAAAAAGCCGAAGGCCGCGCCGCGGTTGAGCACATGCACGATGTTGAAGCAGCCGTCGATGACGGAAAAGCCGCTCCCCACGGCAATGCCGGCCGTGACTGCCGCCTTGGTGAGCTGGTCCAGCACAAGCCAGACCAGCGCCACCGAAAAGACGACGATATGGCGGTTTACCGCCCCTTTCACTCTTTTGCTCCGGCCTCAAGTTCCTTCATCACGGCCGCACAGCGCGGGCACAGCGTGGGATGCTCGGGATCGGAACCGATCTTGTCCGAGTACATCCAGCAGCGTTCGCACTTCTCGCCGTCGGCCTTCTTCACGCGAACGGCAAGGCCGGGGCACTCGTCGAGCTGCGCGTTGGCCAGCGCGTCCACGGGCGCATCCTTGAAGGGAGCAAGGTCGAGCTGCGACACGATGCACACCGAACGCATGTCGGCGCCGCTGTCGGCAATGGCGGCGCGGAGCTTGTCATCCACGTACAGGGTGACGTGGGTGTCGAGCGCGTGGCCGATGACGCCTTCCTTGCGCAGAGGCTCAATGGCGCGGGTGACGCCCGCACGGATGTCCATGACCATTTCCCATGCGCCGCGCTCGTCGTCGGAAAGACGGAACTTCGAAGCGTCCACGGCAGGCATGGCGAACACCGTGACCACGCTCCTGCCTTCGGCATCCACGGGCTTCAGGGCTTCGGGAATGTAGCGGAACACCTCTTCGGCCGTGAAGCTCATGATGGGCGCCATGTCGCGCAGCATGATGAGCAGCATCTGATACAGCGCGCTCTGGGCGGAACGACGCTCGGCGCTGTCGGGCAGGGAGGAGTACAGACGATCCTTGAGCACGTCGAGATAGAAGGCGGAAAGTTCCGTGGCGCACAGTCCGTGCAGGCCCTGGAACACCTTGTGGAACTCGTATTCCTGATACGCGGTTTCGGCGGACTCGTGGAAGGCGGCCACAAGGCTCAGAACATAGCGGTCGAGCGGCTTCATGGAGGAGAAGGGCACGAGCTTTTCGGGCGTAAGATCGTGAATGCTGCCGAGAATGTAGCGGCAGGTGTTGCGGATGCGGCGGTAGGCGTCCACAAGACGCTTCATGATCTCCTCGGAATAGCGGATGTCTTCGCGGTAATCCACGGAAGCCACCCACAGGCGCAGAAGTTCCGCACCGTACTTGTCGATGACTTCCTGAGGCGCAACCACGTTGCCCACGGACTTGGACATCTTGCGGCCGTTGCCGTCCACCACGTAGCCGTGGGTGAGCACGGCCTTGTAGGGCGGAATGTCGCGGGTGCCCACGGACACCAGCAGGGAGCTGTGGAACCAGCCGCGGTGCTGGTCGGAACCTTCAAGGTAGAGATCGGCGGGAACGCGGCCTTCGGGACGCTTTTCCATGACCGCGGCAAAGCTGGTGCCGGAGTCGAACCACACGTCCAGAATGTCGTCTTCCTTCTCCCAGTGATGACCGCCGCAGTGCGGGCAGGTAAGTCCTTCGGGAGCGATTTCGGAAACGTCGTGCTCATACCAGTAGTCGCAGCCCGTGGGATGCGTGGCAAAACGGGAAGCAATGTCGCGCATCCAGGCCGGATCGTTCCACACTTCGCCGCAGTCCTTGCAGATGAGCGCGAGAATGGGCACGCCCCACATTCTCTGACGGGAAATGCACCAGTCGGGACGCGATTCCACCATGTTGTAGATGCGGCCCTGGCCCCAGGAAGGAATCCACTTCACCTTGTTCTGAATGGCGTCGAGGGCCTTGGCGCGCAGGTTGTTGGGCTCCATGCCTATGAACCACTGGGTGGTGGCGCGGAAAATGACGGGATTCTTGCAGCGCCAGCAGCAGGGATAGGAATGGGTGATGTCCTGACGGGCCAGAAGATGGCCGAGTTCCTGAACCTTGGCGATGACGGCGGGGTTGGCGTCGAACACCTGCATTCCGGCGAAGAATTCCACGGAAGGCAGGAAACGGCCCTCGTCGTCGAGAGGGGAATACACGTCGAGGCCGTACTTCATGCCCACTTCGTAGTCCTCGCGGCCGTGACCGGGAGCGGTGTGAACGCAGCCCGTGCCGGCGTCGAGGGTGACGTGCTCGCCGTTGATGATGAGCGAAGGACGGTCGATGAAGGGATGACGGGCCTCAAGACGATCCAGCTTGTCGCCGGTGGTCTCGCCGATCACGGCATAGTCGGTCCAGCCGAAGGTCTTGGCGCAGCCTTCCACAAGTTCGGAAGCCAGCACGTACTGACTGCCGCCGGTTTCCACGAGGGAGTAGCGGAACTCGGGATGCACGCACACGGCAAGGTTGCTCGGAAGCGTCCAGGGCGTGGTGGTCCAGATGACGATGTAGGCGCGGGACACATCGGCGTTCGGGAAGACGTCCTTCAATCTGGGATCGGGCAGAGGGAAGCGCACGTAGATGGAAGGCGAGGAAAGATCGCGGTATTCCACTTCGGCTTCGGCCAGGGCGGTCTTGCAGTGGCAGCACCAGTAGATGGGCTTCTTGCTGCGCACCACGCCGCCTCTTTCCACGAAGGTGGCCAGTTCCGAGGCGGTCACGGCCTCATAGGCCGGATCCATGGACATGTAGGGATGCTCCCAGTCGCCGAGCACGCCGAGACGCTTGAATTCCTTGCGCTGGATGTCGAGGAACTTCTGCGCATACTGGCGGCAGCGCTTGCGGATGACGTGAGCGGGAAGATCCTTCTTCTTGTCGCCGAGTTCGAGTTCCACGTTGTGCTCAATGGGCAGACCGTGGCAGTCCCAGCCGGGAATGTAGCCGGTCTTCCAGCCCATGAGGTTGCGGGACTTGATGATCATGTCCTTGAGAATCTTGTTCAGCGCCGTGCCGAGATGGATGTGTCCGTTGGCATAGGGCGGGCCGTCGTGCAGCACGAAGCTGCCGCGCGAGCCGGAAGCGTCCTGCATGAGCTGGAACACATTGTTTTCTTCCCAGAATTTCAGCATTTCCGGTTCCTTCTGAACCAGATTCGCCTTCATGGGAAAACCGGTGACGGGCAAATTCAGCGTTTTCTTATATTCAGCCATCAGGCTTTCCTCCGGGCGCGGGATCGCGCCATGGTATTCCTTACGGGGCACACGGTCAGAGACCGCTCTCCGAAAGCAGTCGAAAAAGGTATGTTTTCCCGCGTCGGGAGGAAATGTCAAGCCCAATTTCCCACGAAAAGATGCGTGGCGGCGCGTGGGCGTCCTCCCTTCCGCGCGCCGGAAAATATTATTCCGATTTTCCGCGCCGCATGGTAACTGCGCTTGTCGGCAGACAAAAAAACTTATGGGGGCGTTTCATGACGTTCGAAGAAAAAGTTCGGCCCGTGCTGCGCGTTCTGCACGTTGCGGCCGCGGCCGTCTGGTTCGGCAGCGCGCTCTGCGTGCTCCTGCTCGTGCACGAGGCCCCGCTGGCGGAAGAAAAGGATTTTTTCGGCATGCTCAGGGCCGCCGCTCTCATCAGCCGCTGCGTGCTCGTGCCCGCGGGCGTTTTCGGCACCCTGTTCACGGGCCTTGCGCTGTTTCTGCTTGCCGGACGCACACCCCGGCGCACGCGCATGATCGGCAAGGCGGCCATGGCCGGACTTCTTCTGTTCGGCGTGCTTTTTGCGGCGCAGTGGGCCGGGCAGGAACTCGATGCCGCAAGCCGCCTGGGGCTTGCCGCCTATGCCAGGCCCGACATGGCGGAAAGGCATGTTCTGCGGGAAATCTTCGGACTGTTCTCCGTGCTGCTGCTTCTTCTGTCCTTCGCCCTTGCCCTTGCCGGACACGGAAAAGACATCAGTTCCCCTGCCCCAGCATCCGACGCAGAAACCAGGAAAGGGAACACAGCGTGAACGAGCGATCCTTCTCCCTTTCCCCCGCCCCTCCGGCAAGCCATGCGTCGTTTCCCTTGACGTTGACAAGAAAAGGCACGTGCCTGCCGTTTTCCTTCAGACCGGAAGGATAGGGAACGTCGCTGCCGTGATCGCCCCAGAGCAGAAACAGCGTGCCTTCCGGCAGGCGGGCATAAAAGGAGGCAAGGCAGTCGTCCACATAGTGCAGCGAGGAAACATAGCGGGAAAAAAGCCCCTTGCCGAGTCCGAAGGGCGGATACGGCTCCATGAAGGGAATGTGGCTGCTCATGGTCACCACGAACACCGCCTCGCCCTCGCCCTTTTCCAGATATTCCGCCGCCGCGTTCAGCACATGCTCGTCCGCCACCTGCTCCATGGCGAGACTGCTGACCGGATATCCCTCCTGCACAAGTTCCTCCTTGAAGAACGTTCTGTCGAATCCCATGAGCCGGTAGGCCCCGCGAAGATTGAAAAGACCGCCCTCAAGACCGTGGAACGTCGCCGGCCGCCGCCCGGCCAGCGCACGCACCACGCTGTCCGGGTATTCCCGTATGTAGGAGTAATACATGACGTTCTCCTCCGCCACTCTGCCGTTCAGAAGCTCGTAGTCGGAATTGGCCGATCCCACCTTGTGCGGGGCAAAGCCTCTGAGCAGCAGCGACTCCGGAAGAAGAGAACGCAGAAAGGGCATCACCTCATGTCCCGCAAAACTCATGGAGAGCGCGGCGTAATCGAGGCTCTCCACCTGAATCATGGCCACGGGGCCTGAGGCGGGAGGAACCGGACAGCCGCACCAGGTTTCCGCGTCTTCCGGATGCGCTGCAAGAAAAAGCTTCTGCGGGTCCTCGCATCTTTTTTCGGCGTAAATGAGACTGGTATCCCGATATGCGCCGCCCAGCCATTCGCCCGCCCACGTGGCCAGATATCCCAGATGACGCACGGATTCCTTCGCGCCTTCCTGACTGCGGCGGTCGAACGTGGTTCTGTGCGGCCCCTCGCTGGTCCACAGGCTGAGCATGCCCGAACTGCCGTGCTCCCAAAACACCGTGACGGACAAGACCAGAAGGCAAAGCGGAACGAAAACGGCCCTCGCATTCCGAAGACGGGACCCGGCCTCGGAAGACGGAGCGGCAAGGCGCAGCAGGAGAAACTGAAGTGCAAGAACGAGGGCAAGACGCAGAAGAATGTCCGGCCGTACGAAGACGAACACGGAGCCTCCGAGACGGTTCAGTCCCTGCATGGAATGATACATGGTGGAAAGCGTGAGGGTGTTGTAGAAAAAACTGGCGTAATGGAGAATGACCGCGCCTGCCGCACTCTGAAGCACCAGAAAAACGCCGTAGGCCTTTCGGGAAATCAGAGCAAGGCAGAGCGGCGCAAGAACGTCCACCAGAATCAGAGAAGGCGTGACCGTTTCACGCAGGCTTTCCACCGTAAGCATGTGATGAATGGAAAAGACCTGCACGAAAAACGCTTCCAGCGCGCTTACGGCAACGGAAAGCAGAAGAAAAAGAAAACGTCCCCCGCCGGGGGCGAAACGTAGGAACATCCGCATGGCTCCTCCGGAACAGAAATTCATCATCAAACCGGAGAGTCATTCAGTCAACTATTTAGAATATAAAGAATAATTTATAATTTACCCCAAAAGGGATGACAATTCCCTGCCGGAGAATGCTTCCGGCACGCCGCCTTTCGGAAGCACAGGGCCTTTTCCGCATACGGCACGGCCCGGAAACAGGAAAGGAAAAAAGCCTCCCGGCGATCCGCGGGGGGGAAGGCGATTTTCCGGCGCATCAAATGCTCCGTGCGAGAGAGGCAAAAGGTCTGTTCTTGACGCTGCGCCCGGCGCTTCGTATCGTGAACTGGAAGACAAGGAGGTTCTCCATGGAGAGGCTCATCGTTCTCGGCACGGGAGCGGCCAACGCGCTGCGCTACTACAACACCTGTTTCATGCTTCAGGGGCCGCAGGGCAGCCTGCTGGTGGACGGCGGGGGCGGCAACGGCATCCTCATTCAGCTGGAGAAAGCCGGAATTTCCCTCCTCGATCTGACGGACATTTTCGTCACGCATCAGCACATCGACCATTCTCTCGGCGTCATCTGGCTCGTGCGCATGGTATCCTCGCTCTTTCTCAGGGAAAAGCGCAGCGACATTCTGCGCATACACTGCCACACCCGCCTTTCGGAAAAACTGCGCGCCATCTGTCAGTTCACCCTGAGCGAAAAGCAGTTTTCCACCGTAGGCAGCAGCATACGATTCATGCCCGTGACGGACGGAGAACAGCGCGCCATTGCCGGGCATACCGTCACCTTCTTCAACACCCATTCGCGCAAGGCCGAGCAGTTCGGCTTTCACATGGAAAGCCCGGAGGGCCAGCGCATCGTCTGCACCGGCGACGAACCGTGTCAGCCCGCCTGCGGCCATTATCTGGAAGGCGCGGACTGGCTCTTTCACGAAGCCTTCTGTCTGGATGCCGAGGCCAACGTGTTCCGTCCCCGTCTCATAGGGCACGGCACAGTGCGCGAAGCCGCCCTTCTCGCCGGAAAGCACCGCGTGCGCAATCTGGTGCTCTGGCATACCGAAGACCGCACGCCGCCTTCGCTCCGCAAGGAACGCTACACCGAGGAGGCCAGGTACGCCTTTCGGGGCGGGGTGTATGTGCCCGACGACCTTGAGGTGATAGACCTTTGCAAAAAGCCGTGACAGGAATACCGGAAAGGCAGGCGCCAATGGAAAGCCGCCTCTTGAAAGCCGGAGGAGCGTTGTTCCGAAATACCGAAGTCAGGACCACCCGTAAAACGGGTGGCTTGTTCAGCCCTGTAAGGGCTTGTTACTTACTCGCGCCTTAAGGGCGCCGGCTTGAACTTCTCTGGTCGGCGCCCTCTCTTTTTCAACAGTTCAAG
>CALUPL010000100.1 GCA_944322635.1 uncultured Mailhella sp. | reverse complement strand
ACGGTTGGGCTTGATCCAGTCCAGAGAACGCTGCTGGCCCGCCACTGTGGGAATGGCGAACGGTACGGGCGATTTAGCCCAGCGGACGATCTTCCAGATGAAGCCGATGATGAACACAGCACCCGCTACCAGCGGCAAGATTACGCCGAGCAGATACTGCAGGCCAAGTGCTGACCCCGCCCATCCTATGAGAAGGATGAGCAGAGTGGCCGCAAATGCGATGGTCATTCCTCTACCCCTCGATTTTCAGTTTCAGGAGCAGATTCCGCCTGCTCCCTCCGAAGCTTGGCCAGCCGTATCACCTGTGACTGGCTTCGCTTTACTTCCTCCACTCTGATTCTGAACACGCGCTCCCGCGCCTCGGAGTACATGTCGAGCGCGAGAAGGCCCAGGGTGTCGAGCCTGGATTCCACGTCGAGGTACGCCTTCAGAACCTCCGGGCCGGAGTTTTCCGGCTTCAGACATTCGGGCAGCACTTCGCTGCGCAGTATTTCCTTGAGCAGATACAGCGCCCCCACGGCTTTTGAGGGGAGCATGTCCTGCACGGCGCGTACCCAGATGAGATCGTGAAGGGCCTGCTTCACGATGTCGGGTTCCGTGTCCATCCCTATGACGGCGTCGAAGAGCACGGATGCCGAGCGGCGCGTCGTCTCTCCCACGGGATTGGCGAAGCGGTCGCGGCTTGTCCGCATGAAACCCTTGCTGTCAAGAGGATAGCTGGCAAAGAATCGGTTGACCCAGCGATCTACCAGCGCCTCGCGCCGATTGCTGCACAGTTCTGCGATGTCCATGTATGCCTGCGTGAATAATGGTGAAATGCTGCGGCCGGAAAATGGCCGCTAATTTTGCAGAGGTTAGCTTAAGTTTTAGCGGGAGACAAGTCGGCATTATTGCCGATTGAAGCCTTTTTCCCTGCAATGTCGGTGGATTGAAAAAAAAAGAGAGAGATTGCGACATTTACTGTATCATGCCGCTTGTGTCGATGAGCGTGCCGGAAGACGGCGAAGAAGAGGGGTCTTCACAGGGAATTTCGCTCCCGCCGTCGCAGAATCCGGCTACGCCGAGTCCGGGAATGTCCGTCAGCATGGAGGCGTCCGCAGCCGGAGCCGGAGTGTCTTCCCTGTCGGGGGCGGGACTGGGTTCGGCGAGAAAGGCGGGCAGCCCCTTGAATTCCACAAACGGCAGTCTGTCGGAGCCTGCGGCAAGCACGTGGGCGTGATTGCGCCAGAGGCGGAACTGCAAAAGCAGCATGCCCGGCTTGAGCAGTCCCAGCCGGAAGGAGGCATCGTCTTCAAAGGCGTCGGCCTCGGGAACGGCCTTTCGTGCTTCGGCCGCAGCCTGCGCGAGAGGCATGCCCTTTTTCAGCCTGTCGGTCATGTCGGCGATGATCCAGATGTCTCTTGCGTCTTCGGGAACGGGATACCAGGCGGCGTTTGCGAGTTCCTCTTCATGGGCAAGCAGCGTTCGACAGGCGGGACAGCTCGGAGAGAAATAAACATGCACGGAAGATTCGTTCTGTGCGGGCAGGGGCATCCACGGGTCGGCAAGATCGCGGACGACGCCGCCCAGATCGATGACGAGAAGCACGAGCCAGAGAGCGGCCAGCGTCGAGCGTTCACGTCTGGGAGGAAGTACGGCTGAGCGGAAGGCGAGATAGGTGACGGCTATGAGCGAACCTACGATGAGACAGTTTAGGCAGGGTGCGGTGAAGAGCATGATGCCGAGCAGCACGGCGTCGGCGGCAAGGGCCAGAGCGGCAAGAACGTGGGCCGCGCGCGGGAGGCGGAGCAGCGCGAGTACGAGCAGGGCGGAAAAAAGCACGATTCCGGCCTGCCAGAGGGAGATTCCTGCCAGGCGGAAATCCTGAAACAGCGTGCAGCCGTCGGTCAGGCAGAGCGCCCGGCCTCCGGTGAAGAACACCCACAGGCAGAAAAGAAGGCCCGCGAGGCTTGCCGCAGCTGCGGCGGAAGGAAATGGACGAGCGCTTTTGAGCATGACGGCTCCTTGGTCTTTTTCTTCGGAAGTAGCGTAGTCATGTGGCATCGTAAAGCATTTTTTGCGCTTTCTTCCGGTGCGGACTTCGTTCGGACCATGATGCTCTTGTGAGTGCGGACGAATCGAAAGAGTCTCCGGTCTTAATTTTTCGAAGGAACACCGGAGAGCTGGCGGAGCAGGCTTTTGAAGAAGAGACGTATGGCGGTGTCTTTCAGGGGAAAGAGCCGTTCCCGCCTTCTGACGCCGCACGCGATCTGCGAACGGAACATGCCGTCGCCCGCGTGGAAAGAGAAGCTGGCCGGCTCGCGCGCCTGTCTGCAACGGGCGGAAAAAGGCTTTTCGTGCCGGGGCGAGGGCACATGCCGCCAGGAGCGGGAAGGAAAACTGGCTCTGGTCTGCCCCTTTCTTTTATGGTAATGAGCCCGGAGCAAGGAGAACAAGATGCAATATCCTTCCATAGATCCCGTGGCATTTTCCGTCGGGCCGCTTCAGCTTCACTGGTACGGCCTGATGTACGTTTTCGCCTTTCTGGCAGGCTGGCTTCTGGGACGGTTCCGCGCATCCCGCCCGTGGTCGAAGTGGACGGCGGCCATGGTGGATGATTTCGTCACCTGGGCCATGCTCGGCGTCATTCTCGGGGCAAGACTCGGCTATGTGCTTTTTTATGATTTTTCCGCCTATGCGGCCGATCCTGTGGAGATCTTCCGCATCTGGAACGGCGGAATGTCCTTCCACGGCGGTCTTGTCGGCGTGGTGACGGCCTGCTGGCTGTGGGGCCGCAGAAACGGCGTGAGCCTTCTGGACATGCTGGACTTCGTGGCTCCGCTCGTTCCCACGGGACTTTTTTTCGGCCGACTGGGCAATTTCATCAACGCCGAGCTTTGGGGCAAGGTGACGGATTCTCCCCTCGGCATGATATTTCCCGGAGCGGGCCCTCTTCCGAGGCATCCTTCCCAGCTGTATGAAGCGGGTCTGGAAGGCGTGCTCACCTTCATCATTCTATGGATTTATTCCTCCCGTCCCCGTCCCCGCGGCGCAGTGGCCGGGCTTTTCGGCGTGCTCTATGCCGTGAGCCGCATTTTCGTGGAATTCTTCCGCGTGCCGGACGCTCAGCTCGGCTATCTTTTTGCAGGCTGGGTCACCATGGGACAGCTTCTCTGCCTGCCGCTGCTCGCGGCTGGGGTGTGGCTCATGATCCGCGCCTATCATAAGGGAGACGCCGCATGAAGATCCTGCTTTGCGACGGACTCGTCATCACCATGGACAGGGATCGGCGCGTGCTGCGTGCCGACATTCTGGTGGAAAACGACCGCATTGTCGCCGTGACGCCGCGGAAGGACGATGCGCCACGGCTGTGCGAAGGCACGGCGGAGGACGGCACGGAAGTGGTGGACCTTCACGGCATGACCGTCATTCCCGGACTCGTGCAGGCACACATGCACGTGACGCAGGCACTGTTCCGGGGGCTGTGCGACGATCTTGCCCTCATGGAGTGGCTGCGCGAGCGTACCTGGCCCATGGAGGCCTCGCATACCATGGAGAGCAACGCAGCCTCGGCCAGACTTGCCGCCATGGAACTTATCCGCAGCGGTACGACGTCCCTCATCGACATGGGCACGACGCTGCATGAAGACGCTGTTTTTGAAGTCATGGCCGAAACAGGTCTGCGCGGCCTCTTCGGCAAGTGCATGATGGACATGGGCGACGACCTGCCCGCTGTCATGCGAGAAGATCCTGCCGAGTGCATGCGCGAAACGGAGAGGCTCATCCGACGCTGGCACATGGCGGAAAAGGGACGCCTGCGCTACGCCGTGGCTCCGCGCTTCGTGCCGTCGTGTTCGGAATCGCTGCTGGCTTCGGCACGGGACCTTGCCAGACAGAACGGCCTGCATCTGCATACCCATGCGTCGGAGAACCTTGGGGAAATCGCACTTGTGGAGGCGCGCTGTCATGAGCGCAACGTTCGTTATCTCGACCGCATCGGCTACACGGGCGAGGACGTGATTCTTGCGCACTGCATCTGGCTTGATGATGAGGAAAAGCGCATTCTTGCGGACACGGGAACTCATGTGGTGCACTGCCCGTCGTCCAACACCAAAATGTCTTCCGGCATTGCCCCCGTGGCGGAGCTTCGGGGCATGGGCGCGAAGGTGGCGCTTGGCCTCGACGGCGCGCACGATCACATGGACGGACTCATGGAAGTGCGTCAGGCATCCATTCTGCAAAAGGCGCTCACCCATGATCCCAAGGTCATGCCGGCACTGGAAGCTCTGGAAATGGTCACTCTCGGAGGCGCGGCAGCCATGGGGCAGGCAGACGAGCTCGGAAGCATAGAGCCCGGAAAGAAGGCTGATTTCGCAGTGCTGGACATGGACATGCCTCATTCTCTTCCCGCATGGGGACGCGATCCCGTGCAGAGGGTGGTGTATCAGGCCACGCGCGAGAACGTGGTGCACACCATGGTGGACGGACGTTTTCTGTACCGCGACAGGCGTTTTCTCACCCTTGATCCCGTACGGACGCTTGAGGACGCGGAGCGGTGCTGTGTCGACGTGATGCGGCGGGGAAACATTCCGCCCGTGTCGTCGTTTTTCTGCCGGTAGAGCGGAAGGACGCTGCGTTGCGCCGAAGGTCGAAAAGTCGTTTCTGGGTCTCAAAGATTTTATAAAATATTTTATGTGATTATTTACCCAAAATGTAAAACTTTCATATCCATTTGAAAAGAAAAGAAAAAACGAGAAGTTTTTCCTTCTCTTTTCAGAGAATGAGTATGGACTTGCCGTCGGAAGTATGTTCTACTTGATGGCGTTAAAAGGGATACTGCTGTCCTTTTTTTGTCAGACACTGAATGACTTTTCCTGCTCCATTTCGGAATATGTTGTGATTTCTGATGGTTGTAAAAAAGTCTTCAAGGGGAGTCTCTATGAACATAACTAGGCTTGATAAAGCCAGGGACCTGAAGTTCAAGCGTCAGGTCGAAGAAGAGAGCGGTCAGAATCTGTCGACTTGCTATCAATGCGGCAAGTGCACGGCGGGCTGCCCCGGCGCTCAGGTCTATGACCGTCAGGTCAGCCAGATCATGCACGCCGTGCAGATGGGCCTCAAGGATGAAGCTCTGAAGAACCGTTCGCTGTGGCTGTGTCTGTCGTGTTCGACCTGCAGCGCCCGCTGCCCCAACAACATCGACGTGGCCGCGGTTATGGAAACGCTGCGCATGATGGCCCGTCGTGAGGGCCTGGTGCAGGATCGTCCCATCGAATCCTTCTGGAAGGCGTTTCTTGATACCGTGCACGCCACGGGTCGTTCCTATGAGCTCGGCGTGATGGCCGACTATATGGGCCGCACCCTGCGCGGCTGGGGCAATCTGGAAATCGCGCCCATGGCGCTCAGAAAGAACAAGATGCCCTTCATTCCCTCGGTCATTCACGGACGCGAGGAAGTGGCGCGCATATTCAAGCGCTATGCGGAAAAGAGGAGCTGAGCCATGAAATATGCCTACTATCCCGGCTGTTCGGGTCACGGCACCTCCGTGGAGTACGAAGCCTCCACCCGCGCGGTGTGCAACGCTCTGAACATGGACCTCGTGGAAATCGAGGACTGGAACTGCTGCGGCTCCACGCCGGCCCACTCCGTGAGTCATGAGCTTTCCGGCGCTCTTGCCGCAAGAAATCTCATGCAGGCCGCCAAAACCGGCGCCGACTGCGTGATTTCTCCCTGCCCGAGCTGCTCCTCCAATCTCAAGATGGCCCGCTACCGCATGCAGAAGCCCGAGTTCAAGGCCAGAGTGGATGAGCTGCTCGACGCTCCCACTCCCGCCAATGCCGACGGCGGTGCGGATCTCATGGAAACCTATTCCGTGCTTCAGGCCATTGTGGAAAACGTGGGAGTGGAGAACATAGCGTCCCGCGTGACCTATCCTCTGGAAGGCATCAAGGTGGTCACCTATTACGGCTGCCTTCTGAGCCGTCCCGCCCAGGTGGCGAAGTTCGACGATCCGGAGAATCCGGTGTCGCTCGACAACATCATGAAGGCTCTCGGTGCGGAAGTGCTGCCCTTCGCTCTGAAAACGGAGTGCTGCGGCGCAGCCATGGGTATTCCCGACGTGAACATTCCCGGTTCTCTGAGCGGACGCATTCTCGATACCGCCAAGGCCGTGGGCGCGGAAGCCGTGGTTACCGCCTGTCCGCTGTGCCACATGAATCTCGATCTGCGCCAGCGTCAGGCCGCCAGAATCTCGAAGAAGAGCTTTTTCGGACTGCCGGTGTTCTACTACACCCAGCTCATTGCGCTCGCCTTCGGCCTGCCCAGGAACGCCATGCGTCTGGACAAGCTGGCCGTCAATCCCTATCCCCTTCTGGACAAGATCGCCGAACGCCGCAAGGCCCGTGTTTCCGCCGAGCTTGAAGCCATGAAGGCCGCAGGAGCCGCATCATGA
>CALUPL010000099.1 GCA_944322635.1 uncultured Mailhella sp. | reverse complement strand
ACAAGGCCCTGGTGTACAACTGGCTCGTCGAAAAGACCAGCAAGCCCGGCGCCAAGACCAAGTTCTACTTCAACCAGTTCCTCGAACTGTTCCCCGGCGCCAGCCCCCGCAAGGTCAAGAACGTCCTTACCGCTCTGGTGGACGACGAAAAGGTGGCTTACTGGTCCTCCGGTTCCACCACCATGTACGGCCTCAAGGGTGCCGGCAAGTAATGTGTTTGTGAAGAAGGCGATCACCATCGCCCCCGCATGATGCGGGATTCCGGCGGGCCGCCCCGTAAGCGGCCCTCGGAAACTTCCGGCACGCTGGAAAGCATCAAGGGGAAGATCTTTCGGGATCTTCCCCTTTTTCCTTACCTTTTTCCTTTCCTTATCCATGAAGCAGCCACGACTCGTCATTTCCGGACTCTCCGGCGGGAGCGGCAAAACGCTCGTTTCGCTCGGGCTCTCGCGTCTTTTCCAAAGGCAGGGACTTGCCGTTCAAGCCTGCAAGAAAGGGCCGGACTACATCGACTACGCATGGCTCGCCCTGGCCTCAAAACGGCCGGCCGCCTGCCTCGATCCCTATTTTCTGGATGACGGTCATCTGCTTCGGCAGTTCTGCCGCGTCTGCGCCAAACAGCCGACGGACATTGCCGTCATAGAAGGCAACCGCGGCCTCTTCGACGGGCGCGACGTGGAGGGAACCTGTTCCACCGCCCATGTAGCGCGCACGCTCAAGGCTCCCGTGGTGCTCACCATGAACTGCGCAAAAATGACCCGCACCGCAGCGGCCATCGTCTCCGGACTGGCGAATTTCGAGCCTGATCTGCATATTGCCGGTGTCATGCTGAACAATGTGGCCGGAGAAAGACACGGTACCATGCTGCGTCGTGCCATTGAAAGTTACACCGACATTCCCGTACTCGGCATTCTTCCCCGCCTCGGAAAGAATCCCCTGCCTGAACGGCACATGGGCCTTTCCCTGAACGCCGCCGATGCCGAAACCGATGGTGTGCTCGATTTTCTCGCCGACATGCTCGAAGAACATACCGACGTCGGCGTTTTTCTCTCTCTCGCGCGCTCCGCGCCGGATCTTCCCTGCCGACCGGAAGAATCTCTCCCGGACTCTCCCGCTGCCCCCGCATCGAAGCCGAGCATCGGCTACGTACGGGACAAGGCCATGTGGTTCTATTATGAAGAAAACCTTGATGCCCTGCGGGATGCCGGAGCAGAACTCGTGCAGCTTGACCTGTTCGATCCCGCTCCGTGGCCGAAAATTGACGGCCTCTACCTCGGCGGAGGCTACCCGGAACTTTTTGCCGATGAAATAAGCGTCTCTCCTCATCTGGCCGAAATCCGGGCCTTGTCTCTGGCCGATCGCCCGATATATGCCGAGTGCGGCGGTTTCATGCTTCTCTGCAATGCCCTTCTGCTCGACGACGGTGCCCGTCCCATGGCCGGACTTTTTCCTGCCAGTCCCCGATTCTTCCGCCGTCCTCAGGGACTCGGCTACGTAACCGCCCGCGTAACGGCCGACAATCCCTTCCATCCGATGGGTAGCCTGTGGCGAGGGCATGAATTTCACTACTCCCGCTGCGAATGGTCCAATGGTTCCAGACCAGCCTGCTGCCTCACCCTCTCTCCCGGCACAGGAATGTACGAAGAAAACGGCATACGATTCGACGGACTTCTCTCCCGCCGCACATTCGCCTGCTGGACGCACCTTTTTGCTCCCGCCGTCCCCCACTGGGCAAAAAACTTTGTTGAGGAATGCAGGAGGTAGAGGGAGTTGAGCGGGGGAAGGAGGAAACCCTTTTGAAAAAGGGCTCTCCTCCTTCCCCCGCACCCCCATCCTCTTTCCGAAAACTTTTATCGGAACAACGGGGCGTCGTGTGACCAGGCGCCTGAACGACAATGAAAACTGTCCGGCAGTTCTGCCGGGGCGTTTTCGAGCAGGCAAGTCCCGGAGCTTTGAAGACTCTGAGAAAGCAAAGGCGGAGGCTTCCGCGACACGGACGGCGTTCTGTTTCCGCTGCTTCCGCTTCCGTGCCGAAATGCTAACAATGCGGGCCGCTTTTGCCTCCACAGATACCGAAGATCTAAAAAAAAATGCGTCCGGGCGGGGAATTCCGTCCGGACGCATTTTCAGATGAACGGGAAAGGGAGATTTACGCTCTGCGGAGGACTCGTCTAATCTCGGCCGGCGGAAGCGCTCCGGCGTCGGAATCCCCGCTGCTCCATGCGGCGGCCGAGCCATGCCCAGAAGCAGGAAACACCGAGATACATGACGGCCGTAACAATCCACAGCTCAAACGTCATGCGTGAAACAGCCATCACCTCAAGACTTTGAAAGGTAAGTTCCGGCAGAGAAATCGCCGAAGCCAGCGCCGTCTCCTTGAATACGGAAATACACTGCCCCGTCAGAGGCGGAGCCATGATGCGGAAGGCCTGCGGAGCAATGATCCAGCGCAGCTGCTGCCAGCTGTTCATGCCGAGCGAGGCCGAGGCCTCCCACTGCGTTTTGTCCACGGACTCAAGCGCACCGCGCACGATTTCCGCCACATAGGCCCCGGAATAAAGCCCCAGCGTGAGCACTGCCGTGGCCATACGGTCCATCTGCCCCGCCGGAGCAAACAAAGCCGTACACAAGGACTGCGCCCACGCAGGCAGGTGGGAAACGGCGTCTTCCAGCTGAAGAAACGGCTCGGTGAAAAAGGACCCCGCAAAGAAATACACGAGAAAGAGCAGCACCAGCGGCGGCGTATTGCGCAGCACAGTGATGTAAAGTCCTGCCGGCCATGCCGCAAGTCCGCGCTGACGCGCGGAAAGAGCTCCCACCAGTCCTCCGGACAGAAGGGCAACGGCAAGAGACCAGAAGCCGAGCCTCAACGTACCGAAAAGTCCCGTGAGAAGCATTCCCGCACGCCATGCCCCCGACGAGTCGCGCGAAACGATGTAGGGCAGCAGGGCTCCCCAGTCCCAGTCGTGACGAGTCACGGTCACGGAACGCCAGCAGAACGCCGCGACAAGCAGCACGGCCAAAAGAGCCAGCACCGCGTCCCAGGAGTTCACGTTCCGCCAGGTTCGTTCTCCCGTATGACCGGGAATGCGGTTCAGTTGAGCCTGCTCTGCCATGCGTCGGACTTGAACCAGTAGTTGCGGCGATCCTGAAGCCAGCCTTCCTCTTCCACCAGACGAATCCAGCCGTCGAACACATTGAGAGTGTCGAAGTCGCCCTTGGGCACGGCAAAGGCCACAGGCTGCATGGCAAGTCCCGTTTCAAACTTCTGCACCAGCGTATCGCCGTGCTTCAACGTCTCCATGGCGGGCAGCGGCGCGCTGGACACAAAGGCATGAGCACGGCCGGAGAGCACTTCCTCCACGGCGGGAGCCTCGTCGTTGAACATTCTCAGCGAAGCCTTCGGAAAGAGCTTTGCCGCGGCCGCGGCTGCCGTGGTGCCGGTGCGCACGGCAATGATCACATCTTCCCTGTTCAGATCCTCAAGCTTATTGATGGAGCCCGACTTTTCCCGGTTCAGGGTCAGATCCACATAGGCATGATCATAGGGAATGGAAAAATTCACGGACAAAAGACGCTGAGGCGTAATGCTCATGCTGCCGATGATGACGTCGAACTTGCCCGAAAGCAGCGCGGGAATGATGCCGTCCCAGTTCGTAGGCACAAGCTGAAGCTTGACGCCGAGATCCGAAGCCAGCCTTTCCGCAACGTCGATTTCAAACCCGATGTACTTGCCTTCCTTGTCCTGCATGGCCCACGGCACAAAAGACGAAAATCCCACGCGCAGCGTGCCGCGCTGCACGACCTTTTCAATGACGGAGTCACGGGACGCCGCATGACCTGCGGCAGGCAGACAGAAAGACAGGCCGAGAGCCAGAATAAAAGCTGTGAAAAAGTGTTTCATGAGTGCTCCTTTCGTTCCAGAAGCCGGGCAGGCACGCTGACCAGCGAAGTGAGAACGAGATAGACGGCCGCGGCAAGCAGCCACAGTTCAAAACTCAGAAAGGTATCTGTGATGACCACGCGGGTACGCATGGTGAGGTCAGCCACAGCAATGGCGCTCACCAGTGACGTATCCTTGATGAGGGACACCATCTGTCCGGCAAGCGCAGGCAGGGACTGCCTGAGCGCCTGCGGGACCACGACGAGCCTCGCAGCCATGCCCACGGGCATTCCCAGGCTGAGCGCCGCCTCCCACTGCCCGCGCGGCACGCCCATGACTCCGGCCCGGAAGATTTCCGCAATGTACGCCCCTTCGAACAAGCCGAGCGACAGCACAGCCGCCGTGAAGGGGCCGACGCCGAGCACGGGGGCCGCCACAAAATAAACCATGAAAAGCTGCATGAGCAAAGGCGTATTGCGAAGAAGACCGAGCATGAGCGAGGAAAGCAGCCTTGCCACGGGCGAGGACGCAAGACGCATGGCGGCAAGAAGTGCCCCCCATGCAAGAGAAAACGCAAGAGAGACCACCGTAAGCCGGAAGGTCACACCGAGAGCCTCAAGCAGCACGCCGGAATGAAATCCTTCCTCATCCCATGTGCCGACATAGCGCCATACCCGATACCACTGCCAGCGGTACTGCTCCGAAGCCGTATCCACGAACCACCAGACCAGTGCAAGCATGAGGGCAAGCAGGAGCAACGGCCTCCACAGGGCCCTTATGCGCTGCCTTCGGGCAAAAAGGACACAGGAATCGGGCATGACTTCTCCGTTTTCATCAACGACTCAGGGAGGTCTGCCTGAGTGAGGATCCCTCCTCCAGCTTCCGATGCACGGTACGACTGTCCGCAGCTTCCGTCATGGTGGACTGCCCCTGCAGGAATTCCATGACGTTGGTTTCCACAAGCTCTCCGCCGGAAGCATCATTGCGAACGGTCACGCGACTGTACACATGGTCGAGAACCATGAGTACGTACGGCTTGAGCACGGGAGTCTTGAGGTCGATGATGACAAGATAATACTCCCGAAAACGCTGCGGGGTATCGATGTAGCCCGTGCGGCAGTTCACCAGCCAGTCTTCCACGCCGTCGTTGTTCCAGTCGGTTACGGCCACAAGCTCCAGAGTCACGCGGTTCATGCCCTGTTCGATGGTGGCCTTGTTGTCCTCAAACTTCACTTTGGCGTCGGGAGTCAGCATGGCGCGGAACGTGGGAGCCACGGCCAGACGGGAACCGGGGAAGCGGAACGCGGGGGACAGCCGGTCCACCAGCGTCTTTCCCGCATCAGCAGGACGCGACGAGAACATGGGAGAATACCAGTCTCCTTTTTCGTCCACCATGTTCTTTTTCAGCATCACCGGACGCATGGCCCGGGACATGGCCACAAACTGCCCGCCATCCAGGGCCTCCACCATGCGGCAGTCCTGCGGAGCGCACCCCGCTGCAAGAGAAAGACAGGCTGCCAGAGCCAGGCAGGCACAACGCTTGTTCATGATACTCCCTTCTTCTGACACGGACAGGACGCCGAAGCGTCCTCTTCCGACAGGATTAAATGTAAAATATGGACGGTCCGACTCCATTCCGGAAGGGCGGACTACTCGCCCGGGCATTGAGAGAACCGACATTCCCGTTCCGGCGAACGGGCGCACAGATCGACTTTACTCGGAACCGCCGGATTTTTGGACAGCACCTTTTCGCGCCGGAACAGCAGAACCCGTCTCCGACTTCACCCCGTTTTTGGGACACAGCGACGCAAGTTCGCACGCCTCACAGGATGGACTGCGCGCCGTGCAGACGTCACGACCGAACCAGACCAGGCGATGATTCACGTCCCCCCACTCTTCTCGGGGAAAAATTTTAATGAGATCCTGCTCTATCTTAACAGGCTCGGTATTCTTCGTAAGTCCGAGACGGAAAGACAGCCTCCTGACGTGCGTATCCACGGCAAGCCCCTGGTTGATGCCGAAACCGCCCCACAACACCACATTGGCGGTCTTTCTGGCAACGCCGGGCAACGTGACGAGCTCTTCCATGGTATGGGGCACATCGCCGCCGAAAACCTCGGTCACCCGTTTCGCCGCGCCGAGCAGGTTTTTCGCCTTGCTGTGATAAAAGCCTGTGGGACGAATCACTTCCTCAACCTCTTCCTGCGAGGCACGGGCCAGTGCAGCCGGATCGGGCCAGCGGCGGAAGAGCTCGGGAGTAATGGTGTTCACTCGGGCGTCGGTGCACTGGGCGGCCAGAACCGTAGCCACAAGAAGTTCCCACGGGTTCTTATGAACGAGCATAGTCTCCGGCACGGGATACCGCTTCTTCAAAAGCTCCAGTATGGCCATGGCTCGGCCGACCTTTTCCGTCCTTTTCATTCTTCATCTCCAGAATGTGCACCCGACGCGGCGTCAACGCCGCACGCCTTTGCCGGATATTTCCGGCAAAAAGCAGACCGCTCAAAACGGCCGGACACGGCACCGCAGGCAATTTGCGCCCTGAAATCATCCTATTTTCAACTGCGCAAATCAACAGTTATTTTACTCCCGGCACGTCGCCGGGCCTCCGAGGTCAACATGCGAAGCTTTCCGTAGCCGACATTAAATATTTTGATATCAAATTATTTAAAAGAAAACAAGATTCCGACGGTCCCCCTCGAACAGGCAACATCGCATCGGCATGAAAAGCCGAAGTCTTTTTTTCTTACTCGGCAAAAACGGCTGAAGGAGACGGCTGGAATCAGGAACATGACGGAAAACGAATGCGGCATCACGTTCTTTCCTCCGCGCTCCCCCGCACGCAACAGGAAGACATACTTGTCAAAGCGCCCTTCCTGCCGTTAAAATCGGAAGAAACGCCATGCCCCGCGGCATGGGAATACACCTTTACGGAGCCATGCATGATTCACCTTTCCGGATCTCTCGCCTTTGACCGCATCATGACCTTCCCCGGCCACTTCGAAGAACATATTCTTCCCGAGAAGCTTCACTTTCTGAACGTTTCCTTCCCCATCGACCGTCTCGAGGAAAAAATGGGCGGCACGGCGGGCAACATTGCCTATTCTCTTGCGCTGCTCGGTGAACGTTCCGCCATTTGCGGCACGGTGGGCAAGGATTTTGAAGGCTACGGACGCCGCCTCGCCGCCATGGGCATCGACCTTTCCGGCATAAAGACCGACGAAAACGATTTTACCGCCTGCTGCTACATCATGACCGACAGGAGCAGCAACCAGATCAACGCCTTTTCGCCCTCGGCCATGAAAACGCCCGCATTCCCGGAAAAGACTCCCGCCGTGAACAAAGGTGACTGGGGACTCGTGGCTCCCGGCAATGTGGACGACATGGTAAATCTGCCCGCCTTCTACAGGGAACACGGCATTCCCTACATTTTCGATCCCGGACAGCAGATCACCGTACTCGGCGGCGATCAGCTCTCCTCCGGTCTTACCGGGGCACATGTGCTCATCGGCAACGACTATGAAATCGACCGCATCGAAAAAATGACCGGACTGAATCGCGAAGCGCTGCTCGACCGCGTGGAATTTCTCATCGTCACCTTCGGGGGCAAGGGTTCCGTCATTCTGCACAAGGATGCGCGTCCCTACGAAGTTCCCGCAGTTCCCGTGGAAAGCGTTTCCGATCCCACCGGCGCCGGCGACGCCTACCGTGCAGGGCTGCTCAAGGGGCTGCACCACGGCATGGGCATGGCCTTTTCCGCACGGCTCGGCACGGTGACGGCCAGCTTCTGCGTGGAACAGTACGGAACGCAGCTGCATACCTTCACGCCGGAAGAATTCCAGGCTCGCTACGAGTCCTGCTTCGGCCCCATGCCCGTGCTGAACTGATATTTTGACTCCGAAACGTTACGGCCCGCACGCAGCTCTGCGCACGGGCCGTTTTTCATCTCCTTTCCCAATCGGTGGAAGCAGCGGCCCCGACTTTCATACGTCTCCGGTACCCGCAGGCATGCTACCGGGAGGCATCCACGTCCACGAAGGTGAACCTGTCCACGTCAAAGAGACCGCGCGCCGTGAGCTTGAGGCTCGGAATGACGGGAAGCGCAAGAAAACTCAGCGTCATGAAGGCGTCCGCCCCTTCCCAGATGTGATAATGCGACGAAGCAAGGGCCAGAAGCTCGTTCAATCTGGCGGAAACCTCCGCAGCCGGTTTTTCACTCATGAGTCCGCCCACCGGCAGCGGAAGTTCGGCGATCACCCGTGAATCCGACACCATGACGATGCCGCCCTGCCTCTTTTCCACCTCGCGCACGGCAACAAGCATGTCCGCCTCATTGTCGCCCGCCACAACGATATTGTGCGAATCATGGGCGATGGTGGTGGCAATGGCGCCGTTCCTCAATCCGTACCTGCCGTCAAGAAGTCCCACACCGATCTTTCCCGTGGCATGATGACGTTCCAGCACGGCAATCTTCAGAAGACCGGGATTATCGGCAAGCTCCACCTCTCCATCCGGCCCGGTCTTTACGGAGCGTTGCAGACAGTCCGTAATGAGGGAATGAGGACGCAGACCGATGACCCTTGCCCTTCCCGAAGGCACGCGCACGGAAAAAGGCCGCTCCGGCAGAGGAGCAAGCACCACGCTGGAACACAAATCTCCGGCATCGGACACGGGCAGGGAACGCAGCATTCTGCCATTCTCCGCCACCAGCTCTCCTCCGGCCCAGCAGGAAATGACGCGAAAGTCCTTGAGATCCTCCACAAGCACGAGATCGGCGCGACGCCCCGGGGCAATGCCTCCACGATCTCTCAGCCCGTAACATTCCGCCGCGTTCAGCGTGGCCATGCGCACGGCGCTTACCGGATCGATGCCGAACCGAACGGCCATGCGTACGTTGTTGACGACGTGCCCCCGCTCGAGAATGTCCGAGGAATGCCTGTCGTCGGTGCAGAACAGACAGCGGCGCTGATTGGCCGGCGTAAGGCCGGGCAGAAGATGCAGAAGGTCGCGGGAGGCCGACCCCTCGCGCAGAAGCACGTACATGCCGCAGGCAATGCGGGCCTCCATCTCCTCCACCGTGGTGCACTCATGGTCGGTGCCTATGCCGAGCGCAGCACAGGCTTCAAGCGTCTCCTCAGGAACCAGAGGAGAATGACCGTCTATGACCTTGCCGGCCGCACGCGTTACGGCCAGTTTTTCAAGAACATCGTCATCACCGGCCATGAGTCCGGGGACATTCATCATTTCCGCAAGGCCGCCCACCCGAGTCTCGGAAAGCAGCGGCGCTATGTCTTCGGCCCGCAGCACGGCCCCGGCATCTTCCACAGGAAGTGCGGGAACGCAGGAAGGAAGCATGATGCGCACGTCGAGAGGAAGATTCTTCGAAGCCTCCAGCATGTATCGTATGCCGTCCATGCCCTTCACGTTGGCAATTTCATGCGGATCGGCCACCACAGTGGTGGTACCGAAAGGAAGCACGAGCTCGGCGAAACGGGCGGGACAAAGCATGGAGGATTCAATGTGCACATGACCGTCGATGAAGCCCGGCAAAAGCCAGTGCTCTCCGCCGTCCACAACCGTTCTTGCCTCAAAGGATCCGAATCCGAGTATGCGGCCAAGCCCCATGCTTACGGAGCCTTCCCTTATTTCACCGCTGAAAACATCCACAATCCGTACGTTGTCGATGCGTACGTCCGCAGGCTCGCGGCCTGTGACCATGGCCCAGAATCGTTTGTTCATGCTATCCTCTCGTCTGTGTGTTTTTCCTGCGGATTTCCCTGTCCACAAGCTGAGCGAGCAGAAGGGACATCACCGTAAGTCCGGCGCCGAAAAGGAACACGGACTGGTAGCCCCAGCTCGTCCACATCCAGCCGCCGATGGCGGGAATGGTCACGGCGGGAATATGGTTGATGGTCTGGGCTATGGCCATGTTGGGCGCGGCGTCTTCAGGAAAGGCAATCTTCTGGAAGAACGTGCGCACGGCAATGGAAAAGTTGAAGGTCAGGCTGTCGAATACGTAAAGAAGCACTATGAGATACTCGTTTTTCGTCGTGGCGTAGCCCAAAAATATGATGAAGGCGGAAATGTACTCAATGCTCATGAGACGTCGTTCGCCGAGCCTGTTGATGATCTTGCCCACCATGGGATTGAACAGCCAGTTCACCGCGTAGTTGAACATGAACATGAGCGACACGCTGCGCACCGAAAAACCAAACTGCTCCACCATGAGAAATACGGCGAACACGGAAAACACGATACGGCGTCCGCCCATGAGCAGGTTGAGCACGTAAAAAAGCCAGTAGCGTTTCTGGGGAAGCATTCGTTTGCGCTGCCTCGGAACACGGCTTCCCGTAAGCGGATGCACGAGACCGAAAAAGCCGAGCACAAGGGCGACGGCTCCGGGAACGAAGAACAGCCACACGAAACTCAGCTTTTCCGAAAAGATGAACACGAATACGGAAATCATGAGACTGCCGCCCGCTACCAGCCCGCGCAACCTCCCCATGACTATGGGCGTCTGCTGAAGATCGAAGTGCTGTATGGCCAGAGAGTTGTTCATGGCCTCGAAATAATGGAAGCCGAAGGACATGAGCATGCTGGTGAATATGATGGGGACAAACGAGGGGAAAAAGCCGGTAAGCATGGTACCGAGTCCCGCCGCCATGACCGAAAGCGCGGCCAGCCGATGTTCCTTTATGAAGAACAGAAAAAGAATAAGCGTAACGCCCAGAAGTCCCGGAAGCTCGCGAAGCCCCTGTACAAGACCGCTCTGAGCGGGAGTAAGTCCGGCGTAGTTGACCACAAAGTTATTGTACAGCATGCTCCAGCCCTGCATGGCAACGGTAGAACCGAAATTGAGCATGGCCATGAAAAGCAGCACATGTTTTTTGGAAGCTGGAAGACCCGTAAAGAGCGCCATATATTCACCTGACCTTTTAAATAAAATTCAGGTGTAAGCCTTATCGGCCGATGCGTCAAAGGGACTGGGACGGAACCCCTTCACCGGGATGACGATGCTGTCCGACCTTCAGCTCTCCGTGAGTCTGACAGGCAAGAAAAAGGCAGTTTTGTATCTGTCCACAGCAATGCATCCGCCCTATAATAAAATAATAAAAAACAAAAAAGGAGACATCGCCATGAAAGATGTCGTCATGTTGACCGGTGCCGGACAAATCGGCATGGCCATAGCCAGACGAACGGGATACGGCAAAAAAATCATTGTGGCGGACAACAGAGAGAAAAACGCCCGGAGCATAGCCGAAACCATGACCAGCGCCGGATTCGATGCAATTGCGGAACATGTGGACATTTCCTCCCGCGATTCCGTTATGCGCCTCATAGAAAAGGCCGTATCGCTGGGCAGACTTACCACATTCATCAACGCTGCCGGAGTATCGCCGAGCCAGGCATCCATCGAAACCATTCTCGCCGTGGATCTGTACGGCACGGCCATGCTCCTTGAAGAGGTGGGAAAAGTCATTTCCGAAGGCGGCGCGGGAGTCACCATTTCCAGTCAGTCCGGGCACAGGCTCCCGGCTCTGGGCGAAGCCGTAGATGAAGAACTGGCCCTCACGCCTGCCGACAGTCTGCTCAAGCTTGACGTGCTGCGTCCGGAAAACATACGCGACAGTCTGCATGCCTATCAGCTTGCAAAACGCTGCAACGTGAAGAGAGTGATGGCAGAAGCCGTAAAATGGGGCGAACGAGGTGCGCGCATCAATTCCATTTCTCCCGGCATCATAGTCACGCCTCTTGCCGTGGACGAATTCAACGGACCCCGCGGCAACTTTTACAAGGACATGTTTGCCCGCTGTCCTGCCGGACGTCCCGGTACGGCAGACGAAATTGCCAATGTGGCGGAACTGCTTCTGAGCGACAGAGCGTCCTTCATTACCGGCGCGGACATTCTGGCGGACGGAGGAGCCACGGCCTCCTGGTACTACGGCCCGCTGAGACCTAAGGCGTAAGACCGTCTTCTATACGACCTCAGAGCATGAGTTTTTTTTCTATCCTCCATGACAACTCATGGAAAAGCCTCTACCTTGTGGAATGGAAAGGTGCAATTCCGCACCTTCCGCAACAAAGGAGAGGCATCATGGACCCACAGGTGGAAGCTCTGCTGAAGGAACAGGTCAATCAGGAACTCTACTCCGCGTACTTTTATCTGGCCATAGCCGGCCTATACCAGGGCAGGAGTCTTGACGGATTCAGCCACTGGTTTGAAGCTCAGGCCCGCGAAGAACAAAATCACGCCCTGAAATTCCTGAAATATCTTCAGGACAACAGAATAAGCGTGGAATTCGCCCCCATTGCGGCCCCGACTGTGAACTTTAAAGACAACAGAGAGCCGCTTGCAGCAACACTCAGGCATGAGCAGCACATCACGGAACTCATTCATGCCATTTACCGGGAGGCCCGCGACGCCGACGACTTCCGTACCTGCCAGTTCATGGAATGGTTCATAGCCGAACAGGGGGAAGAAGAAAAAAACACCGGAGACCTCATCGCCAGATTCGATCTCTTCGGAGAGGATGCAAGGAGTCTGTATCTGCTGAACGCCGAGCTCAAGACACGGGCATAAAGCTCCGTTCCGGGCCGATCCGAACGTGATGCGTCAAAGAAAAACGCAAAACGTCACTTCGGCTTGAAATACCTGCACGAAGTCAGGACCACCCGTAAAACGGGTGGCTTGTTCAGCCCTGTAAGGGCTTGTTACTTACTCGCGCCTTAAGGGCGCCGGCTTGAACTTCTCTGGTCGGCGCCCTCTCTTTTTCAACAGTTCAAG
>CALUPL010000098.1 GCA_944322635.1 uncultured Mailhella sp. | reverse complement strand
TGTTTGGCCGACTCAAGGATTGGCGCAGAATAGCCATGCGTTATGACCGTTGTGCCCACACGTTCTTTTCGGCCATTTGTCTCGCTGCCATTGTCATCTTTTATATTTAATGAGTCCTGAACCTAATCGTTTTGTCGGGGCCTGCCGCGAGGCGTGGGCTTTCCGCGGAAAGGCAGAAGCGCAATGAAGGGAAGCGTGCCTTGTTGCGCGACGCTTCAACGGCGCAATTTTTGTTGAGAGGATCAGCGCCGCAACCGTTCGGCTTCGCAGCAGAGTCAGAGAGCAGGTTTTTATCGGCTGCCTTTCGCAACGGGAAAAGAAAATTTTTCCGGAGCCTGGGCGAATGTTCGTGGGGGCGACGGACGGCGGGCGAAACGTGAGCAAAGCGGGCACGGCAGGGAGAGGCGGGGGCCTGAAACGTGCCGGACGCATTTTTTGGGGGGATCGGATACGCGAAATCGACACGAAGCCGTCGTGCCTGGGAAAAGCAGAGAGCGCAGGAGAAGGGAGGAAAAGCAGTGGACAAGCCCTTCGGGCTTTGCCTGTTCCGGCTCCCGATCATGTTTCGGCGGAAAACGAGAGGGATTTTCGTGAGCTGCCGCCGTCCGGGGAGCCCGCGAGACCTGTTTCGTGCCAGCCCCCATGTACGACGACAGGAAGGATAGCCTCGGAAAACATCTTCTGCCGTTCGCTTGAAATCTTCGGCAAGAATATCGGACTTGTCGCCGGAGACGATTTTCAGGTGCTTTTAGAAGTTCGTAAGGCCGGTCTGTGACTTTTTTCTCTCCCTTGCGGCAGAAAGGGGCGTGGACCTTGGAAAAACGTTTTCCGTTGTACGGCCGAAGTGAAAAAGAAGGACTTTATTTTCAAAACGGGTGGAGAGAAGCACGTCGAATTTTTTGGTAGTCAGACAGAGGAAAAATTTTTTCTTGTTTTTCAGAGTATTTTCTTTGTAAAACTTCGCCCGCAAATCTACCGGACTGGGATTGTCGGGGGCTGCTGCAAGGTCGTTTCGTTCATGAGCAAAAGAGGCGTGAGGCTCCCTGAGTTCTTGCGGCGCATGGCCGTGTCCGTTTCCGTATGCCTTGAACCGACCGTTTGAGAAAGTTTTTTTCTCTGCTTGTTCTTTCTTGACGCGAACGCACAAGCCCGTGCTTTGCCGGAACCGACACGCCATTGGAGCGCAAGTTTTTTTTTACATCAGCTTGACAACAGGTTCCCTATTACTGAAAGTAGATGAAGACAACGAATTGCCTTGCTCATTATGAAACAGGAGGATACCATGTCTGTTTTTTCCAATATTGTCTGCTGCATCAGCCTTTCCGAAAACCCTGATGATGTGGCTCAGTACGTCAACGACATCACCCGTCAGAACGAAGCCAAGCTCATCCTTGTCCACGTTGCCGCCGATAACGAGGCCATTCTGCGCCGCACCGGCAGCAAGAGCATGGTGGAAAAGCTCATTGAAGAAAGCCGCAAGGCCAATGAGGACGCCTTCACCAACTATGTGAACAAGAAGTTTGTCGGCCTCGATACCACCATCGTTCTTACCGAAGGCAAGGTTGAGGAAGAACTCCTCAAGGTTATCGACAAGTACTGCGCCGACCTCATCGTCATCGGCAGCATGTCCACCAAGGGTCTGTTCGGCTCTCTGTTCAACAAGCCTTCCGAAAGCATCATCGGCAAGACCCGCATTCCCGTCATGGTCATTCCCAACGACCTCAGCCTGGAATGCACGCCTGATTTCTAATCGGCGCTCTTTTGCAGCATGAAGGCCCGTCTGCCCGCGCAGGCGGGCCTTTTCATATTCTTTTTGAGGAAAACTTTTGCAGAGGAAAGGGGAAGAGAAGGGCAGAACTGTCGGATGTCTCCTGCCTTGCCCCCCGCCCTGAATCCATCGGCGAGAGGTTCGGGGCACGCTTTGCGGCGTACGTTCGGTACGCCGTATGTCCCGTGGCAGGCAAGGCTTTTCTGGCGGCCCTTCTTTGTTCCGGTCCATTTCAGAAGGTGCAAAGGGCGAAAGAAAGCCCTCCGCAGACGGAAGCGTCCGTGGAGGGCGGGGCTGTCTTGATGGCCGGAATCAGCGCTTCCAGCGGAACACGAATTCCTGTTCCACATCGGGATGCAGGCTCAGGTGTACGGGGCAGGTATGGGCGCAGTGCTCTATGGCGGCCTTCTGGCGGTCGGTGTAGTCTCTGTCGGGCATGTCGAGCACGACTTCTATCTTGCCGATGCGGCGGGGATTCGCACTCATCACCTTGGTGATGGAAATTTCCGTGCCGGTTACGTCAACATCATGCTGTTTTGCGTAAATGCCTATGATGGTCATGGCGCAGGAGGCCAGAGCCGTGGCGCACAAATCGGTGGGAGAAAAGGCTTCGCCCTTGCCCTGATTGTCCACCGGAGCGTCGGTGACAATGGTGGTGCCGCTGGCAAGGTGCGTGCATTCCACGCGCAGATCGCCGAGATATTTTGCTTTCATGTTGGCCATGGGGAAACTCCTTTGCATGGGGGCGCACGCGCAGGCGTGCGGCTTCTGATGTTCCTTTGGAGCAACGAATAGCGGCATGCGCGCTCTTAGTCAATGCCCTGAGCCGGAACGGTCTTTTTCTTCGACGGCACGGATGATGCGGCAGGGATTGCCTGCGGCCACCACGCCGGCAGGAATGTCGTGCGTGACCACGCTTCCCGCACCTATGACGGTGCCGTCGCCTATGGAAACTCCGGGAAGCACGGTGACATGGCCTCCCATCCATACGTTGTCGCCTACGCTGACGGGCCTTGCCCATTCCACAGCGGCGGCCCGCTCTCTTGCGTCCAGAGGATGCACGGCGGTGTAGATGCCGCACTGAGGTCCAATGAAACAGTTTCTTCCGAAGCGGACGGGGGCGCAGTCGAGCACCACGAGGCCGTAATTGGCAAAGAAGTTTTCGCCAAGCTCAATGTTGAAGCCGTAATCGCAGCGGAAGCCGGGTTCTATGAGAAAGTTCTCTCCCGTACGGCCGAGAATGCCTCGGAGTTTTTCCCTGCGCTCTTCCAGCTTTGAAGGAAGAATGGCATCGCACAGAACGCAGGCATCCACGCATGCGCGGTGCAGGCGAATGAGCTCTTCATCCAGAACGCTGTAGGGCAGTCCGGCAATCATTTTTTCCCGTTCGGTCATGACTTTTCTCCGATAATGAAAAGGGCCGGAGCATTCGCTCCGGCCCCGAGTTCTTTGGCCTGTCAGGGAAAACCCTGCTTATTTCTTCTTGGCTACCAGTTCTTCAGAAATGCTGGCCGGCACTTTTTCGTAGTGGTCGAACTGCATGCTGAAGGTGGCGCGGCCCTGAGTGCGGGAGCGCAGGTCGGTAGCATAGCCGAACATTTCGGACAGCGGCACGAAGCAGCTGATGACCTGAGCGCCGGCGCGGGCTTCCATGGCCTGCACCTTGCCGCGACGACCGTTGAGGTCGCCCATGACGTCGCCGAGGTAGTCTTCGGGAGTCACCACTTCCACGCTCATGATGGGTTCCAGCAGCACGGGGC
>CALUPL010000097.1 GCA_944322635.1 uncultured Mailhella sp. | reverse complement strand
GATCATTCCGAGAACCTCCAACCGAAGCTGTAAAAAGGGGCCACTCTACCATTGCATTCTAAGCCCCCAAAGTTCTGCGCTCCTGAATTATTGGGAGTAGAATCATTTTTTTTAGCTACCCCGTTTTTCGCACTTTGTCAAAGCCGATGCGTTTTTTTTCAAGAAATAAAGAGGTTCCGAGAGTTCTTTTGCACAAAAAATTACAAAATATGCGGACAGGTCATATCTTACCGGAAAGCCTCTTTCTTTTGCCTGAAACCCGTGGACGGGCGGCTTCCCGTGAGCCAGATACGCTTCCATATTTCATATTTATTCCCTGTTTCGGCCGGATAAAAAATAAATAAAATTCCATTAACCCTTTTTTTCACGACACCGGAATCCGCTTCGGTTTATTCATCTAACCCATTGTTTTTTCATTTGTTACATCGAACAACCGACACTTTGCCGCAGCGGAGCAAAAAACTCATGCCGAAAAACGATTGTCACAATTCTGACACATTTCTCCCGTCCAAAAACACGTTTTTCCCTCCTCCCGTCTTTCCCCCTCCGATTGCCGTCGACCCAGACGACGAGCAGCAACCCGCCGTTCAGGCAAATGCCCGCTTCTGAGACGCCGCGGCACGCCTGATGCCGGTCTGCCGCCGCACTCACGAAAACGGCACGAAGACGGCAGAGGTTCGCGGGCTCCGATTCCCTGAAAAACGCTCTTCGATTTTCTTCATCGTACGGAAACTCGGAACAGAAAAAGCGGCCTGCCCGTTTTGTCTGCGGAAGAAAAGACGGAACCTTTTGCCGCAGCATTCCGCACTCATGCGAAAACCATGCGGCAAATCCGCGTCGAGGCAGTCGCGATGCCCCTTTCATTCCGGCGGAAACGCAGCAAAGAAATGCGGCAAAGCATCGTGCAGGCGCGCCCCCCGCGCGACATTCTTCTCTCCAGAAACAATTCCGAGAAAGGCTCCGTTCACAGGCCTGCGGGCAAGAACGACGGATTCTACCGCTTCAAAAGTGCGGGCGGCCCCGCCTTTTCCTGCCGTCTCCGCTCCCCTTTCGTCCGCGCCGGAAGAGATGCGGCCCGACGGCATCTGGCCTGTCGGAAGACTTGCCGCGAAAATACGAACAAGTCCATTTTGCCCCGAAGCTCCGCCGCACTCGGCAAAGCCCCGTAAAAAACAAGCCCCCCGGATACGGGAGGCCCTGCCGTAAAAAGGGAATGTTCGGAAAGCAGAAAGGAAGACGTAAAGAAAAAGACGCGCCTTCAAAGGTGGAGCGGACACGCGAAAAAGACCGTGCAGAGGCGCGGAACGGTGACGGAAAGATAAGCACGCCGCTGTTCCCCTCCTCTCCGTTCGGAAGAGAGAATTGCGCCCGCCATATTGCAGGGAGACTTTGAAGCGACAGGCGAAAAGGATGACTCGCCGTTCCGGAACGATCCGTCCGTCAGCTTTTGAAGACGAAACGACGCATGGAAATGCTGAGCACTATGCCCACGAGGGCGCAGTTCACCACGAGGGCCGTGCCTCCGTAGCTTATGAAGGGAAGCGGCATGCCCACAACGGGCATAAGTCCCACGACCATGCCTATGTTCACGATGATCTGCCAGAAGAAATAGAAGAATATGCCTGCGGCGAGCGTTGAGCCGAAGCGGTCCTTGGCGTCCCGCACGGTGCTGTACATGGCCATGAGGAAGAGGCAGAACAGGGTAACGAGGGTCATGCAGCCCGCAAAGCCCCACTCCTCGCCGAGCACGGCAATGGCGAAGTCGGTATGCTTTTCCGGCAGAAAGCGCAGCTGACTCTGCGTGCCCGCCAGAAAGCCCTTGCCGAACATTTCGCCCGAACCTATGGCTATCTGCGACTGAATGATGTGGTAGCCCGCGCCTCTGGGATCGCGCGTGGGGTCGAGAAAGGTGAGAATGCGCTCCTGCTGATAGTCGTGCAGCACGAACCAGCCGAGGGGCATGAGAAGAGGAATCACCACAAGGCAGACGCGCAGAACCTTCCATTTCACGCCGTGAAAGAGCACCATGCCGCCGAGCAGAACGAGCACGGTGAGACCGGAACCGAGGTCCGGCTGTTTGGCGATGAAGAGAAAGGGCACTATGCCTATGGCAAGCACCTGACCGAGCCTTTTCCAGCCCAGGGACTCGCCGTCGCGGCAAAGAGCCTTGGCCCCCATCATGAGCACGGCGAACTTGGCCAGTTCGCTCGGCTGAAGGTTCATGACGCCGAGGTCTATCCAGCGTTTTGCGCCGTACACGGTCTTGCCCACAATGGGCACGAGCATGAGCAGAATGAGAACGATGACGTAGCACGGAACGGCCAGCCGCTCGATGCGGCGGTAGTCGATGAGCATGCACGTGACCATGACGGCAAGGCCGATGAGGCCCCATACGAGCTGACGCTGATAAAAAGGAGAAAGCACGAAGCCGCCCTCTATACGGGAGCCGCTCGCGGAATACAGATTCACCATGCCCACGGCGAACAGCAGTATGGTAATGAAGACAAGCCCCCAGTTTATCTGGAAGAACAATCTTCTGTCGGGCATCTGCATGGGGAACCTCGGCAAAGCGCCGGAAAGAACACCGGCCCTTGAAGGAAAACGCGCCAGAGGGCTGGCGCATGGAGGAAGGAGCCTCCGCACGGTCTTTCCGGCCCGCACGATGCACGGGCCGGAAAGAAATCCTGAACCGTCGTCTCCCGGAGGGAGTCTATTTTTCCGAAGCCATTTCGCGGTCGCGCTTCAGCGCTTCCAGCACGGCGTCGGTCACGTGACCGGGCACGGCGCAGCGCTCCATGTGGTTCACGCCGCGTATGGTGGTGCCGGAAGGCGAACACACCTTCACGCGCAGGTCGGCAAAGCTTTCCCCGCTTTCCAGCGCGAGGCGGGCCGTGCCTTCCACCATGGCCGCAATGAGCTCACGGGAAACGGAAGCCTTGAGCCCCATGGTGATGCCCGCATTGAGCAGGCCTTCCATGAAGAGCAGCGCAAAAGCCGGACCGCAGCCCACGAGCGAGGAAAAGGCCGGAAACTGCGCTTCGGGCAGAACCACGGCAAGCCCCATGAGGCGGAACATGGCAAGCAGTTCCTCGCCGCGCTCCGCATCGAGATCCGGATCGTCGAGGCAGAGGGCGAACACGCCCCTGCCCACAATGACGGGAAGATTGGGCATGCAGCGCGCCACGGCGCAGCGGCCGTCCACGCCCCTGCGCAGCCTTTCCTGCGAAAAGGCGGCGGCCAGGGAAACCACCACCTTGGAGGCATCCAGCGCGGGACGGATTTCCTCCAGCATGGCTTCCATCTGATAGGGCTTCACCGCAAGGATGATGATGTCGGAGTTCCCGGCCAGTTCAAGCGGCGTTTCCGCAAAGGTCACGCGGCCCTCGGGGCCTATGCCTTCCACCTTGGCGCGGGTATGGTCATGGCCGAGCAGCTCGAAGTCTTCATGGGGAACCAGTCCCCTGAGCACGCCGCCGCCCATGTTGCCGCAGCCTATGCACCCTACTCTCTTCATGACTCAGCCCACGATTTCCGTCCGGCTGAAGAAAAAGGCGACTTCCCGGGCGGCGGTTTCGGGAGCGTCGGAGCCGTGAACGGCATTGGCCTGCACGCTTTCGGCATAGAGTCTGCGGATGGTGCCTTCCGCGGCATTGGCGGGGTTGGTGGCTCCCATGAGAGCACGATAGGCGGCAATGGCGTTTTCACCTTCCAGCACGGAGCAGACCACGGGGCCGGAAGTCATGTATTCCACGAGATCGGCGTAGAAGGGGCGTTCCTTGTGCACTTCATAGAAGGCTTCCGCCTGGGCGCGGGTGAGCCGTATCATCTTCATGGCCACAATGCGCAGGCCGCTTTTCTGAATCATGGCCAGAATTTCACCCTGCAGGTTGCGGGCCACGGCGTCGGGCTTGATGATGGAAAGGGTTTGCTGAATCATGGGAAAACCTCCGTCCTGGCGTTTCGGGGCAAAGGCCTTGCGGCCGCCCACGGGGAAAGAAAACGGACCCGAAGGCCCGGCCCGGAAAGACCGCAACAGGCCTGTTCCGGCGCGTTTGCCGGCCGGAGCGCAGACCGGAAACGCAGCATTCCGAAGACCGGACCGCAGCTGAGGCGGCCGGACTCCGGAAACATGGTCGCAACGGCTCCGGACGGACGAGCGCCGGAACCTTTCCCGGAAGCGCCGGGAAAAAGCCTCCGTCTTCCTGCAAAGGAAGGCGGAGGCACGAAAACGCTAGTTTTTGAGACTCTTCAGCACGGGCAGGGTTTTCACGAACTGCAGGGCCAGACGAAGCTGATTATCTCTTGAGAGCATGGCGCTCATGTCTTCGCCGTTGTCTGCCTTTTCATCGTCCTTGCGCTCTTCGGTCTTGTCGGCTTTCTGTTCGAGATGGCCGCGCAGGTCCTTTTCGCGCAGGAGCAGGGCGGGTTCGGAAGCCTCTTCGCGGGGAGCCTCCCAGGCCACTTCAAAATCGGGCACAATGCCTTCGGCCTGAATGGACTTGCCCGAAGGCGTGTAGTAGCGCGCCACGGTGAGCTTGAGTCCCGCGCCGTCGGCAAGCGGAATGAGGTTCTGCACCGAACCCTTGCCGAAGGTGCGTTCGCCGAGAATGAGGGCGCGCTTCTGATCGCGCAGCGCACCGGCCACGATTTCGGAAGCCGAGGCGGAACCGGAATTCACCAGAACCACCAGAGGGCAGTCCACGTCGTCCTTCTGGGCATGGGCCTTGAAGGTGCGCTCGGAAGAGGCGTCGCGGCCGCGCATGGAGACGATGACGCCGTCTTTAAGGAACTGGTCGGCCACTTCCACGCTCTGATCGAGCAGACCGCCGGGATTGTTGCGCAGATCGAGAACCATGCCCTTGAGCGCGCCCTTGGCGCGGGCCTTGGCCACGGCGTCGGCAAGTTCCTGGGCGGTATGACCGCTGAAGCGGGTGAGGCGTATCCACCAGTAGCCCGGCTCCAGTTCGCGCGACTTCACGCTGATGAGCGGAATGGCGTCGCGCTTGATTTTCATGGTCACGGGACGGGAGCCGTTTTTGTGCAGAACCTGCAGTTCCACCGTGGTGCCGCGCTTGCCGCGCATTTTGGCGACCACTTCGGTGAGCGACATTTCCATGGTGTACTGGCCGTCCACGGCAATGATGGCGTCGCCCGCACGCAGACCGGCCTTGTAGCCGGGCGTATCCTCAATGGGGCTCACCACCATGACCTGACCGTTTTCCACGGTGATTTCCACACCCACGCCGAAAAATTCGCCGCTGGTGTTTTCCTGCATTTCCTGAAATTCCTTTTCCGTCATCAGCGTGGAATGAGGATCGAGGTTCTGGAGCATGCCCTTGATGGCGCCGTCCAGAAGCTCCTTCTGAGAGACGTCGTTGACGTAATACTGCTCCACCATGTCCAGAATCTGGCTGAATCGGCGCAGGGAATCATAGTCGTTTTCCGCGCTGACGGCCTTCATCACGCCGCCGCCGGACAAAAAGATGACAAGGGCGAGCGCCGCCGTGGTCAGCACACGAATCTTTTGCATGGAAGCCTCCAGGTGGGATGGAACTGCGCAACAAGATAGAGCCGTTCCCACCAAAACGCAACGTATTTCCTTGCCGAGCGGAAACGCGCCTTTGAAAAACGGCCTGCGCGACCGCCGCCTTTTGTCAAAAAATCAGCGCTCCGAACGACCCGCCCTGTCGCAACATTTCATTTGACGAGCGGAGAAGAGAAACGTACCCCTTAAAAGAAAGGGAGATTCCGCATGAGCCTTAACTGTGACCTGCCCGACTGGCTGGAGAGCTTCCGGCCGGACGACGATCTTTACGCCGATGCCTACGAAGGCACGCCCGCGCCTCTGCGCGCGCTGCTCAAAACGGCCATAGCCTTTGCCTTCCACCGCCGGAAGGCGGATGCCGGCGAATCCCGCACGGAAACCAGAAGCTCCCGCGCGGGCTTTTTCCGCATTGAGACCTCCCGTCCGGCGGACTGGGTTCTGGCCGTGGCGGCCGAAGGCTTCGCCTCTCCCGCAAGGCTTCTCGGCGCTCTCGTTCCGGCCGTCGTCGCAGGCGCGGGGCGCATCGCGCTCGTTTCGCCCGCCCCCTTTGCTCCGGCCGTGGCCACGGCTCTTGAGCTGTCCGGCCTTGAAGACTCCTTCCTTCTGGACGATGCGCGCACGGCCGACCTCTACGAAGATCTGCGTTCCGCTTCGCCGGACGGACGCGTGATCGTCTTTCCCGGACCGGAGCCGCTCAGCCCGGGACAGAAGGACGTTCTGCACCGCGCCGCCGCCGACGGCGTGCCCGTGTTCTGCGACCATGCCGCACCGAGACTCCTTTCCCTGTACGGGAAAAACGACGGCCGTGACGACGGGCTTTCGCCGGAAGAAATGCGTTCCCGCCTTCTCTGGCTGCATCCGGACGCCGTGCTTCTCGATGAACCCGCTCCGGGCATGAACGCCGTTTTCGCTCCGGAAGGCGTTTTGCCGCCCTTTGAAGCTCCTCTTCTGGCAGGCCCCGGCATGGAGGCCTGCTGGCAGAGCCTCGATCCCGAATTTTTCCTCACCCGCACCCTTTCCGCCCATCTTGTCCAGGAGAACCAGTCATGAGGCAGGACACCATGAAAAACCTGCGCAACATAGGCATCATCGCCCACATAGACGCAGGCAAGACCACGCTCAGCGAACGCATTCTTTTCTACACGCGCAAGATTCACCGCATGGGCGAAGTGCATGACGGCACGGCCACCATGGACTTCATGCCCGAAGAGCAGGAACGCGGCATCACCATAGCCGCAGCCGCCTCCACCTGCCGCTGGAAGGACTGGACGCTGAACCTCATAGACACTCCAGGCCACGTGGACTTCACCATTGAAGTGGAACGTTCCCTGCGCGTGCTCGACGGCGCGGTGGGCGTGTTCTGCGCCGTGGGCGGCGTGGAGCCGCAGTCGGAAACGGTGTGGCGGCAGTCGGAATCCTTCGGCGTGCCCAAGATCGCCTTCGTGAACAAGATGGACCGCGTGGGCGCGAACTTTTCCGCCGTGCTCGACGCGCTGCACGAAAGGCTCGGGGCCACGCCTGCGCCCGTAACCGTGCCTCTCGGTGAAGGCCCGGACTTCTACGCCGTGGCCGACGTCATTTCCATGAAGAAGCTCGTGTTCGACGAAGATTCGCAGGGACAGAACATGGAAATTCTGCCCCTTGAAGACGACGAGAAGGAACAGGCTCAGCTCTGGCGGGACAAGCTGCTGGAAACTCTGGGGGAAAACGACGACGCCTTCATGGAGCTTTATCTTGAGGAAAGCTTCTCGGAGGAAGACATTCACGCGGCCATGAAGCGCGCCACGCTTGCCCGAAAGGTGACTCCCGTTCTTGCGGGTTCCGCGCTCAAGAACGCGGGCGTTCAGCCTCTGCTCGACGCCGTGGGCCGCTACCTGCCCTCCCCTCTCGACGTGCCCGCCCCGCACGGCACCACCGTGGACGGCACAAAGGAAAAAACGCTCGACATAAGCCCCGACGCCCCCTTCTGCGGACTCGTGTTCAAGGTGCTCATGGAAGGCGGCCGAAAGACGGCTCTCGTGCGCATTTACTCGGGCAGGCTGAAGGACGGCGACGTGGTGCGCAACACCGCGCTCGGCAAAGACGAGCGCGTTTCGCGCCTGTTCCGCATGGACGCCGATCAGCAGGAACAGCTTGCCGAAGCCTCCTCCGGCGACATCATTGCCGTGCTCGGCCTGCGATCGGCCCGCACGGGCGACACCGTGGCCGCGCCCGGACTCGACATTCTGCTGGAAAACCTGGAAGAGGTGAAGCCCGTCATTTCCATGGCTCTTGAACCGCGCAATGCCGAGGAAGGCAAAACCCTCGACGAGGCTCTCGCCCGCTACAGCGCGGAAGATCCCACTCTCGGCGTGAGCCAGGACGAAGGCTCGGGCGACCGCATCATTTCCGGCATGGGCGAACTGCACCTTGAAGTCGTTCTGGAAAGAATGCGCCGCGAATACGGCATAAGCCCGCGCGCCGGACAGCCGCAGGTGGTGGCGCGCGAAACCGTGCGCGCCGAGGCCGAGGGACACGGCCTGTTCGACCGCGAACTCGGCACCGTGCACCACATGGGCGAAGTGACCCTCACCATGGCTCCGGCCGGACGCGACAAGGGCAACACCATAGCCATTGCCGACGCGCTTGCTCACCCCTCCGACCCCAGGGAAGCCGTGCCCAGGGCGCTCATGGACGAAGTGCTTCAGGGCATTTCCGACAGCCTGCTCTCCGGCCCCCAGACCGGTTACCCCGTGCAGGACGTCATCGTTACCGTCACCGCCGTGCGCAAGGAAGGGGCCACGGCGGCAGGCTGCCGCATGGCCGCCTCCACGGCCGTGCGCGACGCCATGGAAAAGGCGCGCCCCACCGTGCTCGAACCCATCATGAGCGTGGAAATCATTGCTCCCGAAGAAGCCCTCGGCTCCTCCATCAGCCTGTTCCAGAACTGCGGCGGCAAGGTGGAGGAACTCGGAGAAAGAGGCGGCATGCGCTACCTTTCCGGCATGGCTCCCATGCGCAGGCTCTTCGGCTTCTCCACGGCCCTGCGCTCCGCAACCCAGGGCCGCGCCGGCTTCACGCTCCGCTTCCGCCACTACGATTCCATGTAACGGCAAAAGCCTGAACCGGAACGGACTGCGTCCGCTTTCCGTCGAAAAGCCTCTTTTCCGGGTTCCCGTCGGCAGCGTCATTCGGCTCCGACGGGAAGTTCCGGGAAAAGAACCTTCCGCCTCCGGGCAGACGCAGACGGCGCGGCGCCCGAAGAAACGAAGCTCCCGCCCCCTTCCGTTCCGGCGGAACCCGCCGGAGAACGACGTTGTCATGAAACGACGACGAGGAGGGACAAGAAGGCGGTGCCCCCTCCTTCCGCCTCCCGGTCCGGGAAAAACTCCATGCCCTGAGGAAAGACGGGCCGTTTTCCTTTTTTCAGCATCGCCGCATTCCGGGGCTTGACCCTCCGCGTCCGTGCGGCATAGTCTCTGGCGCGCCCTTTTCGGGCGGAACTGCAACATTTTCAGGCGGAACACATGAGCGACATCAATCTTTTCACAGCCGCAAGGGCCAAAAAAAGCCTCGGCCAGCACTTTCTGCGCGACGAGCGCGTGGTACAGCGCATCGTCGAGCTTATGCGCCCGGAAGAAGGCGACCAGATCATGGAGATAGGGCCCGGCCCGGGAGCGCTCACGGCGCTGCTTCGTCCCCTGCCGTGGAAAAGGCTGCTGCTGCTGGAAAAAGATGACCACTATGCCGCCGAACACGCGGCCCGGCCTCTCCCCGGCCTTGAAGTAGTGGCGGGCGACGCTCTCGCCTATCCGTGGGAATCGCTGGAAGGCCCCTGGAAAATCGCGGGCAACCTGCCCTACAACGTGGCCTCTCCGCTCATGTGGGACATCGTGTTCCGTACCCCGAACCTGGCCCGCGCCGTGTTCATGGTGCAGAAGGAAGTGGGCGACCGGCTTACGGCAAGGCCCGGCACAAAGGACTACGGTGCGCTCAGCGTATGGGTGCAGAGCTTCGTGAGCACCCGAAAAGGCTTCGTCATCGGGCCTTCCGCCTTTTCCCCGCCGCCCAAGGTGGATTCCGCCGTGGTGGTGTTCGAGCCTCTGCCCGAAGAAAAAAGACCCGTCAGCCCGGAACATCTTTCGCGCCTCGTGAAGATATGCTTTCAGCAGCGGCGCAAGCAGCTTCAGGGCATACTTCGCCGCGCCCTGCCGGAACGTTTTTCCGAAGAAATGCTTGTGTCTCTCGGCATAGACCCTTCGCAGCGGCCGGAAACACTTTCCGTGGAACAGTTCCAAAAGCTTGCAGAAACGCTGTTTTCAGGAAAAAATCACGACGGAACGCCTTGTCTCTCTTGACGATGGGCAGGAAACGTGTACCAAAGAGAAAACCGCATCCCCCACTTTTCCACAATCACCTCTGCCGCAGGCAGAAAGGAGCACATTCATGACCAAAGCCGAACTCATCGCCAAGATAGCCGAACATGCCTCCCTCAGTAAGAGCAGCGCCGAACTGTCCCTGAATGCCCTGCTCGACGCCATCCAGGAAGCCCTCGCCTCCGACGGCAAGATTTCCCTCCCGGGCTTCGGCTCGCTTGTGGTGGAAGAACGCAAGGAGCGCAAGGGGCACAATCCCCGCACCGGCGAAACCATCACCATTCCCGCCGGCAAGGTCGTGAAATTCAGGGCTGGCATTAATCTGAAAAAGCAGATACAGTAGTCGGACGGTCCGTATCCCGGCCCTCGGGATACACGGCCGCCAGCCGCTCAAGGAGTCTTCATGCTTATTCATGGTGAAAACGGACATGGCCCCTTCCCCTGGGATCTGCCCCTGTGGCAGCCCGACTACGCCATTTTCTTCGGCGTGCTCTATTCGGTGATTCTCATTCTCGCCATCGGCATCACGCTGGCATTTGCCCGCGCCATCAAGGATGCCAGAAACGGCGAACACAAGAGTCACTAAAAAGCCGCCGCGCGGCACGCGGCACTCTGCTTTGCGGACGAACCTCAGTTCGCTCCGCAAGGAACGTCTTTTCCGCCTTCGGCACGCGCCGGGCCCAAAAGCTCCGGTGCAGGCACGGGCAGTTCCGCCCGGGTCTCTGAGCATGACGAAGAGGCGGAAAATGCGCGTTGTCTTCCGCGGGCTTTTTTCCGAAAACCGGCATGCCGCCTGCCGGGAACCGAAAGAGCCTTCTGTTCCGCCATGCCGTCTTCAAGGGACTCTCTGCCGAAGGCGGAGCTTCCGGTTCGGGAGATTTCGGTTGTCGCGGCGTTGATTTTTTACTTTTTTTGCAGGTTTCCCCGGAGTGAGGCACCCCGGGGACTTGCTTTCTGTCGAAAACTGTTTTAGTTTCTCTCTCTCCCTGCGCAAAAAGGCCCGGGCTTTCGGTTTGTTCCTGACCCCGTGCCGCACGACAGGGGACACATTTCCGTTTTTCCCTTCGGTTCACACTCCCTGAGAACTGGCGGATCGGACGGAACAAGAGATTCGCTGAAAAGGGGGTGATTTCTGTGCCCGGAGTTTTTCTCAACGAAGACGATTACAATTTCGACATCGCCCTGCGTCGCTTCAAGAAGCAGGTGGAAAAGGCCGGCGTTCTTTCCGAAATGAAGAAGCGCCAGCACTATGAAAAGCCCAGCGTCATGCGCAAGAAGAAGAAGGCTGCTGCCCGCAAGCGCCTCATGAAGAAGATGCGCAAGGTGAACATGGGATAATCTTCGACGACAACGGTTCGCATGGGTTCTGAACCGTGTGCAAACCGGTACGGAGCCGGAAATTGGACCTTTTACCAGGCTGATTTCCGGCTCTTTTGACATTTCTCGGCACGGCCGAAGGCACGGAGCCTTTCCCGGTCGCGCCGCTTCGTTTTTCATGCGAAAGCATCCGCCCTTCGCGAAGGAAGATGTCTGCTATGAGTATCGCTGAACAGATAGACAAGGACTACATCCAGGCCTACAAGGCCAAGGATCAGGTTAAGCTCGGCACGCTGCGCCTTCTGAAGACCGCAGCCAAGAACCGTCAGGTGGAGCTCATGCGCCCTCTTGAGGACGAGGACTACATGGACGTGCTTCTGCGCGAGGTCAAGCAGCGTCAGGATTCCATAGAGCAGTACAACGCCGCAGGACGTCCCGATCTGGCTGAAAAGGAAGCCGCCGAAGCCGCCGTGCTTCAGGGCTATCTCCCCGCCCAGCTCTCCGAGGAAGAACTGGCCGAGGTGGTGGAAAAGACCGTGGCTCCCCTGCTCGACGGCGGCATGAAGAACATGGGCCGCGCCATCAGCGCCATCATGGCCGAATACAAGGGCCGGGTGGACGGCAAGGCCGTAAGCGCCGCGGTAAAGGCCCGTCTCCAGCAGGCCCGCTGATCTATGGACGGAAGGACTCTTCACGCTCTCGAATTTCCCCGCGTCCTTGAACGACTTTCCGACTTCTGCCTCTCCGAGGCGGGAAAGGAAGCCGCTCTCGCTCTGCGCCCCATGGACGACGAGGAGGCTGTGCGCAACGGTCAGCACCTTTACGACGAAATGCGCTCCTGGCTGGCCGAAGGCGACTTTTCCCCCATATCCTTTCCCGATATTTCCGGACTGCTTGCCCTCGTGCGCACGCACGCCGACCCCCTGCTCGACATGGACGGCCTGTGGGCTCTCAAGGAAACGCTCGGACTTGCCCGCCGCGCGGCCGAAAGCATTCATGCCGGCGCCGCCAGGCGTCCTCTGCTCGACGCCATGGCCTGCGAACGCCCCATGCCGGAACTTTCCCTTTCGGCACTGCTGCGCTGCGTGGGCGACGACGGCTATCTTAAGGATGAAAGCTCTCCCGGTCTTCTGCTCGTGAGAAGCGAGCTGCGCGGCATTCATCAGAACTGCCTGCGCCGCGTCAAGGAGTTTGCCGAAAAGTACAACATCGGCCGCTACCTGCAGGACGACTACATGACGCTCTCGTCCGACCGCTACGTGCTGCCGCTCAAGGCCAACTTCAAGGGACGCATTCAGGGCATCATTCACGACTATTCCAATACCGGCGAAACGCTCTACTTCGAACCCATGTTCCTCGTGGAGCAGAACAACCGCCTGCAGGAGCTCAAGCAGCAGGAACGCGAGGAGGAGCGCAAGGTTCTGCGCATGATCGCGGATCTTCTGCTTCAGGAAATGCCGCAGGTGGAAGCCGCATGGAAGCTCCTTGTGGCAATAGACCTCGGCCAGGCCAAATGCGCTCTCGGCGCCGCGCTTTCCGGCCGCTGCGTGCCGCTGGAAAAAGGCGCGCTGCTGCACCTTCCCGGCGCGCGGCATCCGCTGCTCGTGCTTGAAGCCGCCCGTCATGCCGCGGACAAAAACTACAACGGTCCGCGCCGCATAGAGCACACGGACCTTACGCTGCGCGAAGGCGACAGAGTGCTCGTCATAAGCGGCGGCAACGCCGGCGGCAAAACCGTGGCCCTGAAAACTCTCGGCCTCATCACGCTCATGACGCTGGCGGGACTCCCCGTGCCCGTGGACGGCGGCTCCACCCTTCCCTTCTGGAACAGGGTGTACGCCTTCATTGGCGACGAACAGAGCCTCGACGACCACGTGTCCACCTTTACCGGACAGATTCATCATCTCGCCTCCATATGGGACGGGCTTGACGGCCGCTCTCTCGTGCTGCTCGACGAATTCGGTTCCGGCACCGATCCCTCTCAGGGCGCGGCGCTGGCTCAGGCCGTGCTCGACGGCCTTCTGGAAAAGGGCGCCTACACCGTGACGGCCACGCACTTTCCCGCGCTCAAAAGCTACGCGCTCACCCATGAAGGCGTGCGCGCGGCCTCCGTGCTGTTCGATCCGTCCACCAAAAAGCCCCTCTTCCATCTGGCCTACGATCAGGTGGGCGCCAGCCAGGCTCTCGACGTGGCACGCGAACACGGCCTGCCCGAATCCGTGCTGAAAAGGGCGGAGCATTATCTTCTCATGGACGGCGACGACGCAAACGCCGTCATGGAACGGCTCAACGAGCTGGCCCGGCAGAGAGAAGAGGAACTTGCCCGCATGAAGGACGAGGAACGTCGCCTGCGCGACAAGCGCGAATCCTTGCAGCAGAAGCTCGAAAAGGAACGCCAGAGGCTCGACGAGGAAGTGCGCAAGATGTCGCAGGAGCTCATGCGCGACTACAAGAGCGGCAAGGCCACGGCCAAGCAGGCTCAGAAGGAAATGTCGAAGCTGCGCGCCGAGCTTGCCCGTTCCGCCAGAAGCATGGAGGAGGAAAAGCCTGCGGCCGATCCTTCCGCCTTCACCGTGGGCGGCGAAGTCATGCACCGTCTGTGGAACCGGAAGGCCGTACTGCGCGAACTCGACGAGAAGAACGGCAAGGGCAAGATCGACCTGAACGGCGTGACCATGTGGGCACCGCTCTCCGACCTTCAGCCCTCTTCCGGCGCGCCTTCGACCCCGAAGGGCACCGTAACGGCAAAGGTTTCGAGACCGGTTTCCTTCCTGCGTCTTGACTTGAGGGGAAAACGTGCTGATTTAGCTTTAGCGGAACTCGAACAGTTCCTCGACCGCTCCCTTCTTTCCGGCGTGGAAGGCGTGGAGATCGTTCACGGCCGCGGTACCGGCGCTCTGCGCAAGGCCGTGCACGAACTTCTGCGCACCTTCCCCGGCGTGGCTTCCTACCACACCGCCCCCGAAGATCAGGGCGGCGACGGCATGACGCAGGTTCTGTTCCGCTAAGCTGGACAAGTCATCATGAAAAACAACGATGTGATACAGGCGATAAAGTCGCGCATCAGCCTTGCCGACATGGCAAGACGCTACGTGGAGCTGCGTCCCGCAGGCTCCCGTCTCGTCGCGCCCTGCCCGTTCCATCAGGAAACCAAGCCCTCCTTCTCCATCAACGAGGAACAGGGAACCTTCTACTGCTTCGGCTGTCAGGCTTCCGGCGACATCTTCGATTTCTACGGCCGCCTGAACGGACTGGACTTCAAGGAAACTCTCGCCGCCCTTGCCGAAGAGGCCGGCATACGGCTCGACTCCTACCGTGCCGATCCCAAGGCCAGGGAGCAGCGCTCCCAGAAGCGCGACATGCAGAAGATGCACGAACTTGCCGCCTCCCACTTCCACAGCAATCTCTCCGCATCAGGCGCGGCCGTGTGCCGCGACTACATGGCGGAAAGAGGCATTTCGCCGGAACTCGTGGAAAAGTTCGGCCTCGGCTGGAGCATGGATTCGTGGCAGGATCTCGGCGACACCCTGCGCCGCGCGGGCTTCTCCCTGAACACGGCCGTGGAATGCGGCCTTCAGTCGAAAAGTCAGGGAGGCCGCACCTTCGACCGCTTCCGCAACCGGCTCATGTTCCCCATCCGCAACCTTTCCGGCCAGGCCATCGCCTTCGGCGGACGCATCATTCCGTCCCTTGCCAGGGAAGACGACGCCAAGTACATCAACAGCAGCGATTCGCCCATCTACAAGAAGGGCGAACATCTGTTCGGGCTGTTTCAGGCACGTCCCTCCATTGCGGTGAAGAAGAACATCATTCTCACCGAAGGGTACATGGACGTCATCACCCTGCATCAGTACGGCTACACGCAGGCCGTGGGCGTGCTCGGCACGGCGCTCACCCCGGAACAGATAAAGAGACTTTCCGGTTTCAGCTCCAACCTCGAACTCATGTTCGACGGCGACAACGCGGGCCGCAAGGCCGCCTTCCGCTCCTGCGAAATGCTGCTCACCCGCGGACTCTCGTGCAGGGTCATTCTGTTCCCCGACGACAACGACATCGACAGCATGCTCCACTCCTTCGGCTCCGAGGCCGTGGAGGATCTGCGCGCCCATGCGCAGGAGGGCCTTTCCTTCTGCATTTCCGTGCTGCGCGGCATGGCCCCGCGCGACGCCGTGGAATGGGCGAGGCATTTTCTTTCCCAGGTGGACATGCCGGAACTTTTTCACCGTTTTGCGGCGGAACTTTCCGCCGGACTCGGCCTTTCCGAAGCCGACCTTCGGGGAGGCGTTCTGGAGCGGCGCAGCGCAGCCGCTCCCCGCGTTGCGGCCAGACGCAACGAAATGCCCCACGCCATCAGCCGGGACAAGGAAATCATGACCTTCGCGGTGCGCTATCCGCACCGGCTGCCGGACCTTCAGGCTGCGGGCGCCGATCTTGCCCTTTCCGCGCCGTGGGCGCTCAAGCTCTGGGACAAGATAGCCTCCTTCTGCTCCGATCAGGCCTTTGACGCGCTGGAGCCGAAGGAGAAAAACTTCTGGATACGATGCCGCGGCGAGGAAGCTCCTCCGCTCGACAACGAGGAAGGGGAACTTGCCGCCATACGGCAAATGCTCATCAACTTGCAGAAGACATCACACATGGCTTCCGTCGTGGCGGCCCTTCGCCAGGGAACGGCCAGCCAGGAAACACAACGGGAATACATGCGCGCGCTTCTTGAAGCGCGAGGGAGGCGTAGTGACCAATAATCTTAAAGAAATCCAGCAGGTCAAGGCTCTT
>CALUPL010000096.1 GCA_944322635.1 uncultured Mailhella sp. | reverse complement strand
CTGCTTTCTTTCCAGCCTGACTTCCTTGGGAGACTTCCTCTTGTTCTCAATCCTCTCGCTGCGGATGTGAGAAGCCTTCGCAGGCGTCATGTTGTCTGCATATTGCCTCCCGACCTTCTCCTCCCGGGTTACGCCGTCTTTTTTGAAAACAATATAGTATACCTTCTCTGTCCCCTTCCCGGAGATTCGTGCTTCCTCCCGATAATACACTCCGGGATATTTATCGACCTTGATTCTCTTCGCCATACGCTCCTCCATTTTCCAACCCTATTTCCAACCTAAACAGTCAAAATAATGCCAAAGCTTGAAAAATGAGGCAAGATATGACATTTATAACTATCTAAAAATACAAGATAATAAAAATATATGAAAAATAGTGAAAAATACGGACGTCGGACTCCTAAGCAGTAGGCCGCGTGTTCGACTCACGCCGGGGACACCATGAATTTCAAGCACTTATGAGGGTATCTTCATAAGTGCTTTTTTTGTGCGCCAAAAGCCGCACGGCAGGCGAACCGCACGAGGACTTCAAGTCGCGCGGTCTGTTGCAGCCGTAGTTTCTGAGCTGTGATACGTCCCGCACAGAATGGAATGCTCGCGGCTCAGCCGAGTTGGGCCCAGGCAAGGCCCTCGTTGCATTCCGAGCGAGTGCGACGTACCATGCACAAAACCGCAGGCTCGTCTGCCTTGCGGCTCTTTTTCAAGGAGGCTTGCGCCGTGCTTTATCCCATGTTTGTCCGCCGCTGCACGTTCGGCGGAATGACCGGAGAAATGCCCGACTTTCCCGGCTGCTCCCCCGAGGGCTACACCATGGACGAACTCATGGAAAACGTGCAGCCCGCGGCGCTTGAGTGGATGCGGGAGCAGGGCGTGACGAGCCTTCCTGTGCCCTCCTCTCCCGAAGAAGACGAAACCGGCTGTCCTCCGCTTTTTGTGGAAATAACGTTGCCCTCGCCCTTTCACGCCGAATGATTCGTTCCGGGCCGGGCCGCGCACTGCCCCGGCTTTTTGCCTGAACTTCCGCTTTTCTCATGGAATTTTTCACTCTTCCCCACGGTTCCCTCGGCTGGAGTCCCGCTCTTGCCGCCCGCTGGACTGACATTGCCGCCCGTTCCGGCCGCCCGGATCCCTTCAGCTGCACTCCCGCGTGGCAGCTGGCCTTTCACGACGCCTTCGCACCTTCCCGCAGGCTGTTCGTTCATGCAAATGAAAGAAACCTGCTGGCCTTTGCCGAACTCACGCTTGCCTCCGGGCAGATCATTCTTGCGCCCGTGGAATCGCACTGGATTTCCGCAAGTCCTCTTCTGGGGCCGGAGGCCGACGAACTTTTCGCCTCGGCCCTGCCTTTTGTGGCCCGCGAATACGGCGGATTTCTGCCCTGCTTTCTTCTTTCGGGCATGGAAAAGGACAGTGAAACGTTCTTTCGGCTTTATTTCCATTTTTCCTCGCTGTTCCGCTTTGTGGAGCAAACGCCGTCGCTTCAGCGCTGCGCCTCGCTGGAAGGCGGCATGGACGGCTACCTTTCCCGCAGGTCGGGCAACTTTCGCGCCAAAATGAAAAAGGCCCGCCGCAAGGCGCTGGAACAGGGCATACGCTTCGAGCGCCTGGTGCCCGCAGGCGTGGAAGAGGCCGACCGCATTTACGCGCGCATGACGGCCGTGGAAGAAAAAAGCTGGAAGGGCAAGGGACATTGCGGCATGACGGAACCGCCCTCGCTGGAGTTCTACCGCGTCATGATGCGCCGCCTTTCCCTGAACGGCGGGGCCAGGGTCATGTTCGCCATGCAGGAAGAAAAGGACATAGGATTCATTTTCGGCGGCATGGCCGGCGCCTTTTATCGCGGGCAGCAGTTCAGCTACGACGACGAATGGAAGCGCCTTTCCATAGGCGATCTGCTTCAGCTTGAACAGCTTGCCTGGCTTTGCGAAGAAGGGGCCGCGCGCTACGACATGGGCATGAGCGACCACCCCGCCATGACCTACAAAACGCACTGGGCCGAACAGGAACAGGCGCTTTATGCCTGGCTGCTCATTCCCCGGCACATGTGAGCCCCGGGACAGCAGGCGCATGAGAACTTGCGCCCGCTTCTTATTTTTCCGGGGCAAGCCTCACGGAACCATGGATTTCCTTTTCCCATTCCTCTACACTCAACATGAAGAATGACCTCGCACCCGTCCCGCGCGATTGCAAGTCTTCGTCATTCCCACCGGTTGTCGCCGCAGGCAAGGCGACGCAGATCACGTTTTTCCGGCCCCAACGCGCCAAAGGCTCCTTTTGCCTGAAAAGCCCCGAGCGCAAAACCCTTTTTCCTCCCCGGAGGCTGTCCATGAAAAAATGGCTCATCGCCCTGGCGGCTCTCGTCATCCTGCTTGCGGCAGGCGTCATCATTCTCCTGTTCTCCCTCAACTCCATAACGGAAAAGGCCGTGAACACGCAGGGGCCCAAAATCACGGGCACGGCCGTGCACCTGGACAAGGCCGACATTTCCCTGCTCTCCGGCACGGGCACGTTCAGCGGCTTCAGCGTAGGCAATCCGGCGGGATTCAGCGGCCCCGACGCCGCAACGGTAGGTTCCGTTTCCGCCAGAATCGACATGGGTTCCGTGTTCAAGGACGTGATCATCGTGCACAACGTCACGGTGGACAGTCCGCATCTCATTTACGAACTGGGCAAGAACACCAGCAACTTCGACGTGATTCTGAAAAACGTTGAAAGCTACGCCGACAAGAACGAAGGCGCGTCCGACTCCAGGGCCGCCTCTTCCGGCGCGTCCGACGACGCCTCCAAAAAGAAGGTCATCATCGACGAGCTTGTCATACGAAACGCCAAGGCTACGCTTTCCGTGCCGCTTCTCAAGCTCAACGTCAACGTTCCCCTGCCGGAAATCCGCCTTACCGACATCGGCCGCAAGGAATCCGGCATAGGCTTTGCCAAAACCGCCCTCATAGTAGGAAAGGAAGTCACCCGCACGCTGGCGAAGGAAGCGGAAAAGCAGACGAAAAACGTGGGCGACACGCTGCTCAAGGGCGGCGAAAAGGCCGGAGACAAGGCAAAGAACCTGCTGAAGGAAGGTCTCGGACTGTTCAAATAGCCTCGAAAAACTGTTTTTTTCTCAGGCCGTCCGCTTTGAAACGGGCGGCCTTTTTTCGCCCTTAAAAACCTTCGGCCCTGCCCCATGCCCCTGCGCGGCAAAAACATCGGCATCCGAACACAGAAAATGCGCATCTTCCCCCATGCCCCCGCCTGCGCGGCAAAACCGCTTTTGCGCATCAAAAAAACGCAAGCACGCCTCATCTTCCACCCACGGCCGACCAGAAATTCCCGCGGGCCTTTTCCGCTGCTTCCGCATCTTGCCATGAGAAAAACAGTGGTCTAGCATGGCAGACCGCTTCCATGCCCGCACGCATGGTCAAACCCGATACCGCTACTGCCATGAACTACAAAAAAATTCTCCTTCTTTCCCTCGGCCATCTTTCCTGCGATCTCAATTCCCATGCCCTGCCCGCCCTGCTGCCCTATCTGGCGGCGGCGCACGGCTTCGACTACCAGACCTGCGGCTTTCTGGCCTTTGCCTATTCCGCCGTGGCCTCTCTCGTGCAGCCCGCCCTCGGCCTTCTGGCCGACAAAATAGCACGGGGCTGGTTCATTCCTCTCGGCATTCTCATGGCCGGCATGGGCATAGGAGCCACGGGCTTTCTTTCCAACGAATACGTCATGTTCGCCTCGCTGGTTCTCGGCGGCGTGGGCGCGGCCGTGTTCCATCCCGAAGCCGCGCGCTACGCAAACCTCGTTTCCGGCGGCCACAAGGGCGTGGGGCTCAGCATTTTTTCCGTGGGCGGCAACGGCGGCCTGTTCATGGGGCCGGTCATAGTCATGCTGGCCGTGGGCGGCGTGCCCCTCGGAAGCTTTACGCTCGGCGGCTTCGGCCTGCACGGCACCGCGGCCTTCTGCCTGCTCAGCATTGTCATGGCCTGCCTGCTCTTCTGGCGCGTGTCCGCCTGGGACATGGCGGCAAGAACGCCCAAGGCGCAAAGCGCCCAGAGCAGGGCTTCCAACGACTGGGGAGCCTTCGGCATTCTTTCCGGATGCCTTCTCACGCGCATGGGCCTTACCGTGGCCTTCACCACCTATCTGCCGCTGTACTGGCAGGGCGTTTTTCACTCCTCCGCCTCCACGGGCAACCTCATGCTCATCGTGTTTTCCCTGTTCGGCGTGGCCAGCAATCTTTCCGGCGGAGCGGCGGCCGACCGCTGGGGATTCCGCCGCGTCATACGCTGGGCATCGTTTCTTTCCCTCCCCATTCTGGCCGTCTTTCCGCTGGTGCAAAGCCCGTGGCTGGCCGGCGTTCTGCTCGCGCCGCTGGCCATAGGCATGTTTGCTCCCTTCAGCTCCATGGTCGTTCTAGGTCAGCGCTACCTGTGCAAGAACATGGGCTTTGCCTCCGGCATAACCCTCGGCGTTGCGGTGAGCGTGGGCGGAATGTTCGCGCCCGTTCTGGGCTGGGCCGCCGACTTGTGGGGAGGCCTCGCCCCCGCCATGCACCTGCTCACCCCCCTTGCCGTGGTGGGCGCCGTATGCTCGTGCTTCCTCAGAGAACCCAAGAGCGCCGAATGACGAAATGGGGCGGCATCGTTCAAGCCTTTCCCCGCCCCCCTCAGCCCTGCGCAACAAAAAAGGCGTTCGCCCTCTCCTCCCGAAAGAGAAAGAGGCCGAACGCCTTTTTCATAGGCAAAAAGCCTTGCCCCAATTTCAGATTCTCATGCAAAGTCCGGCCGAACGCGCCCGCAAGGCATCAGGCGCGGCTTCTGCGCCGCCTTGTCTTGAAGCTGTGCTCGGCCAGCCAGCCGAACTCGCTCAGGCGCTCATCCACCCGGCAGAACAATGTATCCTTCGGGAATGTGCCGTCCTTGCGGCGACGCCCTGCGGGCATTCCGGTGAGCAGTTCCATGGCTTCCGAAATGTGCGTGACGGGATAAATGGCAAAGCGCCTCTCGCGCACGGCGTTCACGACCTTTTCATCCAGCATGAGATGCTCCACGTTGTCGCGCGGCAGAATGACGCCCTGATCGCCCGTAAGGCCGCGGCGGGAACACAGCTCGAAAAAGCCTTCTATCTTGCGGGTCACGCCGCCCACGGCCATGATCTGGCCGGACTGGCTCACCGCGCCGGTAAAGGCCAGAGAAAGCCGTATGGGCACCTCGGAAATGGCCGAAAGCAGCGCCGCAAGCTCCGCGCCGGAAGCGGAATCGCCCTCTATGCCGCTGTAGCTCTGCTCGAAGCAGAGACTGCCGGAAAGCACCAGCGGCTTGTTGTGCGCAAACTGGGAAGCCAGATAGCTTTTCAGAATCATCATGGCCTTGGTGTGTATGGGGCCGCCGAGTTCCGCCTCGCGCTCAAGGTCTATGATGCCGCCGTGCCCCACGCCCACGGTGCAGGATATCTGATGCGGCAGGCCGAATTCGTAGTCGCCGCTCGTGGTGACGGCAAGGCCGTTGACGCATCCCACCTCGGAACCGGAAGTGCGCAGCTTGATGACTTCCCTGTCGTATTCCTCCATGAAGAGTTCCTCAACGAGGTCGGAACGATGCCTGCGCGCCCGCAGGGCTTCGTTCAGGCTGTCTCTGTCCACCATGCTCTTTCCGGCCATGGCGGCCGTGGCCGAGGCTTCTATGAGCGTTTCCCGCATGAGCGGAAAGCGCAGAGAAAGCTTTCGGTGATCTTCGCACAGCTCCGAACCGTGATCCACAAGACCGGCCAGAGCCTCCCTGTTGAAGGGCAGAAGATCGGCCTCATCCATGATGCGGGCGAGCTGACAGAGCCAGGAACGGACGGCGGGCGCCGTACGTTCGGTTTCCGAGGCCATCTGCGCCTTTATCTTGAACTGCTTGGCAAAACGTTCGTCGCGTTCAAGAAGCATTTCGTAAAGCTCATCCTCGCCCACGAGCACTATCTTGAGATTCAGCGGCATGGGTTCGGGTTCTATGCCCTTGACGCGCGAAGTGTCGTTGAAGTCCGGATCCTCTATGCGGGCCACGCCGGAACGCAGAGCGCGCATGAGGCCTTCCCATGCCGGACCGTTCGCCAGCAGATCATTGACGTGCAGAATGAGATAACCGCCGTTGGCACGATGCAGAGAACCTGCCTTGATGAGCGTGAAATCCGTAACCAGCGCGCCCATTTCCGATTCCCTTTCCACGCATCCGAGCAGATTGCCGTAGGTGGGGTGATCCTCCACAACTACGGGAGCGCCGTGCATGCCGCCGTTATCCACCAGCACGTTGACGCTGTACCGGTAAAGATCCGGTTCCTGGGGGACCGAGCTTTCGCCGTGCGGCAGAGAGACCGGAGCGTCTTTGGGCAGAAAAAGTTCCAGATGTTCCAGAACGTCGGCGCGGAGATCGTCGAAAAAGGTGCGCAGCTCGTCGGTCTTCTCCTCGCAGCCGCAGGCACGGCAGGCCTTTGCCGCCACAGGATCCACCAGACGATTCAGCAGATATTCCGCAGCCTCACGTTCAAGCAGCTGTTCCTTTTTCTGAAAGCTTTTTTCCAGTTCTCCCATTTTGCGCACAAACGGGGCCATGCTCTGCAGAAGCTGATCGGCGCGACGCTTGAATTCCCGCCGCTCAAGAGCATCCAGCAAAGCGACCTCCTCATCGCTCAGGCGTTTTCCTTCCTTCATGGGAAAAAGCGAAAGCGATCCCTGCTCTTCGGCCTCAAGCACAAAGCCCTTTTCCTCAGCCATGCGCTCAAGTTCCTTCACCATGTTCGAACGCTTTTCCCGGAACTCCTCACGTCCGGCCCGGCGTTTGCGCAAAAAGGCATCGGAATCCAGTCTTGCCGGAAGCTCCTCGCGCAGCTGGCGCAGCGCCGCCGCCAGGGCATCACGCAGCTGACTTCCCTGTCCGGCCGGAAGCTGAATGAGCACGGGACGGTCTTCGTCCTTGAAGTTGTTCACATAGAGAACATCCGGCGGTGTGGCCTCCCTGCGGGCCAGAGGCTCCAGAAAGTCGCACAACATGTAGGTTCGGCCCAGATCCGGCGAACCGGCAAGATAGACGTTGTACCCGGAATTGCGGATGTGAACGGCCAGTTCCAGAGCGGCCAGAGCCCGAGGCTGCGCCGGACGACGACGTCCGCCGCGGGGAATGGCGCGGCTGTCCTCCCACGGAATGCGCTCCGCCGGCCAGGACGGATGCAGCTTTTCCGCCGGAAGCGGAGCAACGGTACGAAGCGCGGGACTCATGCCTTTTCCTCTTCTCCCTCATAAAGCTCGGCAAGAATGCGGTCTGCTCCTCTTCCGAGCAGTTCCTCGGCAAGGGCCCGGCCCATGCGCTCCGCCTCTTCCGGCGTGGCCGCCGCACGCCCGGAACCGCGAATCACGGTTTTGCCGTCCACCCCGGCCACAAGGGCATTCAGCTCCAGCTCGTCGCCGCAAAGCTCGGCGTGAGCCGCAATGGGCACCTGACATCCGCCGTCCAGACGGCGCAGAAATGAGCGCTCGGCCTCGACGCACAAACGCGTGGGACGATGCTCAAGAAAGGCGAGAAGGTCACGAAGATCCTCCCTGTCTTCCCGCATTTCCACGCCGAGAGCTCCCTGCCCCACGGCGGGCAGAACGTCCGGAGGCGTAAGATCTTCCTGATGCGTTGCGGAAAGTCCCAGACGCTTCACGCCGGCCCGGGCAAGAATGATGGCGTCGTACTGCCCTTCCTTCATCTTGCGCAAACGGGTTTCCACGTTGCCGCGCAGCATGGCTACGCGAATGTCGGGACGAAGAGCCAAGACCTGAGCCTGTCGGCGCAGAGAACTCGTTCCCAGAACGGCTCCAGCAGGAAGAGAAGAAAGCGAGTCGTACTTTTCGGAAAGAAAAAGATCCGTGCAGATTTCACGCTCCGGCACGGCACCGAGCACAAGGCCTTCCGGCAGAACCATGGGAACGTCCTTCATGCTGTGCACGGCTATGTCTGCCGCGCCGGAAAGCAGCGCCTCCTCTATTTCCTTGACGAAAAGGCCCTTGCCTCCCACCTTGGCCAGAGGTACATCGAGAATGACGTCGCCCTTGGTTTTAAGCACGAGCAGCTCGACCTCAATGTCGGCATGCTGAGCCAGAAGACGGTCCCTGACATGTTGCGCCTGCCACAGCGCAAGCTTGCTTCCGCGCGTGGCAATGATGATTTTCTTCATACAGACTCCAGTATGGCCGGAACCGGAAGTCCTGCGCTCCGGCCTTCCGTCACCCCGTCTCCCTGCCGGGAGAACGCGGCGCAGAAAAAAGGCGGGCCGCCTTCGGGCGCGCCGTAGGGGCATGAACCTTTGCCTGAAAACAAAAACATGAGCGCGACCCCGGAGGGCACGCCCATGACTTTTCGGGACAAAAGGCGCGAAAAACGGGGAAAGCCCGCCCGAAAACGGACTTTCCCCAACTGATCAATGACCGCAGCTTGCGCAGTTTCCACCGGAACAGCCGGCACAGCCGCCGCCGGAGGCAGGAGCAGACGGAAGATCAAACGAATCGGGCGTGCCGTCCGCCAGGCGGCAGGAGCAGCGCGAAATCATTTTTTCCGTGTCCGTGGAATGGCACTTGGGGCAGGAAGGCATTTCATCACCGAAGACGAGATCTTCGAACGTATGGTTGCAGGCCTTGCAGCGGTATTCGTAAATAGGCATGACATCAGACTCCTTTCAGGTTCTCATCAACGCCGAGAGCCTGAACGTTTTCGTAAAGATAGTGGTCAACAAGCTGACACAAAAGGTGCATGCACGCTTCGTGCATTTCCTGTATGAACGGAGTATGGGAATGGGGCACGTTGAGCAGGTAGTCACACCTCGAAACCATGCTTCCCCCGCCCTTGCCGGTAAGCCCTACAACCGTCATTCCGATGGAACGGGCGGCGTCTATGGCCTTGACAACGTTGGCGCTCGTGCCTGAGGTGGAAAAGGCCACCAGCACATCGCCGGGGCGCCCCAGTCCCGACACCTGGCGGGAAAACACGTCCTCATACCCGTAATCGTTGCCTATGGCCGTAAGCGTGGAGGTATCCACCGTAAGCGCCACGGCGGGAAGTGCCGGACGTTCCATGAGAAAGCGGCCCAAAAGTTCGCCCGTCATATGCTGAGCATCGGCCGCACTGCCGCCGTTGCCGCACACAAGTATCTTGCCGCCTCCGGCAAGGCACCGGGCCATGCAGCGGGCGGCCGCGTCGAGAACGGGCGCAGCTTCGGAAAGAAAGCAGAGCCTGAGCTTCGCCCCTTCTTCCGCATGTTCCTGTATCATTTCAAGAGCTGTTTTCATAAGGCTCCATGAGCTTGACGTGAGCGGCAAGGCCGCAAAGTTTCAGAAAGGCACCTTACCCTAAAGCACCAGGGCTGACAATGGCCGACTCTGCGGCGCATACGGCGCAAGGGGCTCGTTTCCGCCATTTTAAAATAACGCCGTCCAGAGTTTCGGCAAGAGGCAAAAGGTCTTCTTTCACCCACTGCCTGCGTGCCGCCCTTTTGCGGGATGTCGGCAGAAGCGGGGAAAAATTCCGTAACGGTCGGCTCCCGTTTCATTTTTCCCATTGCGCGACTTTGTTCTTTAGAGTACAAGACACCCATGACGCAGGCCTTGCTTTGCCTGATTTTGTTTGTTTTTTTTGCCTTTCCGCCGCAGTGCCATGCCGGTTGCGGCGCTTTCAAGGACGTTCCATGCATCCCATTTCCCGTCTTCTTATTCTTCATAAAGACAACCCTCAACCGCAACGCGCGGGTCGCTCTCTGCTCGGCTGGCTGCTCGAGCGCGACGTGGAGGGCGTGCTGCTTCCCGCAGGAGCCGATGCCATTACCATGCGTTCCGAGGCCGCTGCAAGCGACGCAGTGCTCGTGCTCGGCGGCGACGGCACCATGGTGGGCGTGGCCAGGCGTCTGGCCGGCATACGCACTCCCCTTGCCGGCATGAATTTCGGCCGCGTGGGCTTTCTTGCCTCCCTGCCCGCCGAAGGATGGGAAACGGATCTCGCAAATATGCTGCAGGGAAAATGGGAGATGGAAAAGCATCTTACTCTGCGCTGGCGCATTTTGCGCAGAGAGGGGGATCATCTGCATGTGCGCAACGAGGGTGTGGCCATCAACGACGTGGTCACCGCCCACGGCGTGGTTGCCCGCGCCGTATCCCTCAGCCTCACCATTGATGACGTGCACTTCAGCACACTTCGCTGCGACGGCGTCATAGTTTCCACGCCTCTCGGATCCACGGCCTACACGGCCTCCGCCGGCGGCCCGCTCACCATGCCCTCCATGAACGCCCAGCTCGTCACTCCCATATGCCCATTCGCGGGGGGATTTCCGCCCATAGCCCTGCCCGCAGCCTCCCGCATACGCCTCGAAGCCTGCCGTCAGGGCGATCAGGTGCTGCTTTCCGTAGATGGGCAGGAAAATCTTCCGCTGGACTTCGGCGACATTCTGGAAATACAAGGAGTGCCCGATCAGCTCTACATGCTGGTGAGCGACACCAGCTGGTATTTGCGTCGCCTCATAGCCAGAGGCATAGTCACCTCGGGCCCCGGCAGGAAAGAAAACGTGTGAGAAGCAAAAGCTTCCGCAGACGAAACACAGCCACGCGAAAAACTTCTTTTTCCGACGCACAGGGGTCCCCTTTCCGCACTTCATTCCACGACTGCTTCTTCCTTCGCCCTGCGGCTCTGCCGGAGGGTTTCGCTTGAGCCTTGCGGGTTTTAATGATAGGAGTACAGATTCCTCCGCTCGGGAGGTTTCTTTTACCAGCTATCATCAGGGAGTACCCCATGTCCGCATACGAGGCTGTCATCGGCCTGGAAGTGCATGTGCATCTGGCCACTGCCAGCAAGCTTTTCTGTTCCTGCCCCAACTCTTTCGGCGACGAGCCAAACACCAACGTGTGCGAAGTCTGCGCCGGAATGCCCGGCGTGCTGCCCGTTCTCAACCGCAAGGCCGTGGAATACGCCTCGCGCATGGCCCTCGCCATTCACGCTACCATCAACCAGCGTTCGCAGTTCGCCCGCAAGAACTACTTCTACCCCGACATGCCCAAAGACTACCAGATTTCGCAGTTCGAACTTCCCCTCTGCGAACACGGCTGGCTCGACATCACGGTAAACGGACAGAAACGCCGCATCGGCATCACCCGCATCCACATGGAGGATGACGCGGGCAAGAACATCCATCCGCAGGGTGAAAACTTCAGCTACGTGGACCTGAACCGTGCCGGCACACCGCTCATTGAAATCGTGAGCGAACCCGATCTGCGCAGTGCGGAAGAAGCCGTGGCCTACCTCAAAAAGCTGCATGCCATGGTGATAAGCCTCGGCATAAGCAACGGCAACATGGAAGAAGGCTGCTTCCGCTGCGACGCCAACGTATCCATACGGCCCCGCGGGGAAACAAAGCTCGGCACGCGCACGGAGCTCAAGAATCTCAACTCGTTCCGCAACGTTCAACGTGCCATCGAATTTGAAATAGCAAGACAGTCCGATCTGCTTGACGACGGTGAAGAGGTCATTCAGGAAACCCGTCTCTACGATGCCAACCGCAACCTCACCGCCCCCATGCGCAGCAAGGAGGACGCGCAGGATTACCGTTATTTCCCCGATCCCGACCTGCTGCCTGTGGTCATTACCGATGAGGAGCTTGCCGAATGGGCCGCCACGCAGCCAGAACTTCTGGAAGCCCGTATGGCGCGTTACATGGGCGAATTTCAGCTGCCCGAACAGGATGCCGACCAGCTCTGTGCCGATCCGAACCTTGCCGTACTCTTTGAAAAAGCCTGCGCCCTCTGCGCTCAGCCCAAGAAAATCGCCAACATCATGCTCGGCATGATGATGCGCGAGGTCAATCAGAGCGGCATAAGCACCGCCGACATCAAAGTTTCTCCCGAAGCCCTGGCGGAACTTGTGACCATCATGGGCAACGGCACCATTTCTGCAAAAATAGCGGCCGACATCTTCCCCGAACTCATGAAAGGCGAAGTCATGCCTGCCGAGCTTGTCAAGGCCCGCGGTCTCGTGCAGGTGTCCGACACCGGCGCCATCGACAGCGCCGTGCAGAAAGTGCTTGCCGCCCATCCGGCCGAAGTGGAAGCCTACAGGGGCGGCAAGACAAAGCTCATCAGCTTTTTCGTGGGGCAGGTCATGCGTGAAATGCGCGGCAAGGCCAACCCCGCCATGGTCAACGATGCGCTTACCCGTTTCCTCGGTCAGGCGTAGAAAAGGTTTACGTCACGGCGTTCCGACTGCCGGAACGCCTCAACCCGTCATACGGTTTTTCCTATTGCCATGAGCAACAAAGACTGGAACAACGACAACGGGCTCGACAGGCTCGACCTCGGCAATCCCGCCTCCGGCAGAAAGAAAAGAAACTCCGGGCCGGTCATGGAAGACGATGCGGACAGCGAACTTCTGTCGCTGGACTCTCCCCGGGGAGGCCGCAAAAAACGCCGCAGGAAACGCGGCTTTTTCAGTACGCTTCTGTACCTTTTCGGCACGCTTGTTCTTCTTGGTGCCCTCGGCGCCGCGGCCGGCGGCTACATGCTCTATCAGTGGGTATCCGACGATCTGCCGAGCTTCAGCAAGATTGCCGACTACCGCCCGCCCCTCGTGACCACCGTTCTTGCACGCGACGGCAGTCTCATAGGCCAGCTGTATCACGAACGGCGTTTTCTGGTCACGCTCGACCAGCTGCCGAAGGTCGTGCCCCAGGCCTTTCTCGCCGTGGAAGACGACCAGTTCTACAATCATCCCGGCGTGGACATCAAGGCCATCATCCGTGCAGCCATAGCCAACTTTCAGCACGGTTCCACCAGGCAGGGCGGCAGCACCATCACCCAGCAGGTGGTCAAGCGTCTCATGCTCACTCCCGAAAAGAGCTACGAGCGCAAAATCAAGGAAGCCATTCTTGCCTACCGCCTGGAAAAGCAGCTCAGCAAGGATGAAATTCTCACCCTCTACATCAATCAGATCTTCCTCGGCAACAACGCCTACGGCGTGGAGGCCGCCGCGCGCGTGTACTTTGCCAAAAACGCGAAGGACCTCACCATAGCCGAAGCCGCCCTCATTGCGGGACTCGGCCAGTCACCCTCGGCCTACAACCCCTACCGCAATCCCGAAGCCGCCAAGAACCGTCAGCATCATGTGCTGCGCCGTCTGCGGGACCTCGGCTGGATAAGCGACGCCGAATACGACGAAGCCATCAATCAAAAACTCGAATACAAGGCCATGCCCTCCTCAAATCCCGACGGAGCATGGTATCTTGAAGAAGTCCGCCGCCTTCTCGTGGAAATGTTCTCGGAAGAGAACTGCAAGAAAAACGGTTACGACTTCGGCATTTACGGCGAAGACGCCGTGTACGAACTCGGCCTTACCGTGCACACCGCCATGGATCCCGTGCAGCAAAAAGCCGCGAATGAAGGCCTGCGTCACGGTCTGGAAGACGCCACAAAACGCCACGGCTGGCTTGGCCCGGTCAAGCATCTTGAGCCGTCGGAATATACGGAATTCCTCAGGAAAAAGGATTTTCAGCTCTCCGATCTCGACGACGACGGCTGGGCCCTCGCTCTTGTGACCTCCGTAAACAAGTCCGGAGCCGACGTGCTTCTTTCCGAAACGCAGCGCGGCTACGTAAGCGTGCGCACCATGAACTGGGCGCGCAAGCCGAACAAGCGCGTGGCCGGTTCCGTTACGGCCGTGGTCATGCGTGATGCCACGCGCGTGGTCAAGCCGGGCGACGTCATCTGGGTTTCCCGAGACAAGGCTCCGGCCCCCGCCAAAAACCAGAGCCAGAAGAAAACTTCCGCCAAACCGGAAGACTCCGCAAAAGCCAAAAGCGCTTCCCATGCCGTTGAAACGGTCATTGCCCTCCGTCTGCAGCAGTATCCCGACGTTCAGGGAGCCATGGTTTCCATCGAACCGGAAAACGGCGACGTAGTGGCCATGGTGGGCGGCTATTCCTTCGGAAGCTCCGGCTCCCAGTTCAACCGGGTCACGCAGGCACAGCGTCAGCCGGGCTCTTCATTCAAGCCCATCGTGTATTCGGCCGCTCTCGACAACGGCTTCACTCCGGCCTCCATGCTGCTCGACGCCCCCATCATTCTCATAGACAAATGGACCAAGAAGGCCTGGCGTCCCGGCAATGACGACGGCAAGTTCGACGGGCCCATGCCTCTGTACCGTGCCCTTGCCCGTTCGCGCAATCTCTGCACCGTGCGCGTGGCTCAGCAGATGGGTGTGGAACACATCATCGCCCGTGCCAAGGCCCTGCGCCTCACGCCCGATTTTCCCGCCACGCTGTCCATCAGTCTCGGAGCAGTAGCCGTCTCCCCGCTCAATCTGGCTCAGGCATACACCGCCTTCGCCAACGGCGGCAAGGTAAGCTCTCCGCGCTTCATCACCAGCATTCAGGGCCCGTGGGGCAACACCATTTATGAAAGTCAGCCCGAATCCGTTCAGGCCATCACCCCGCAGAACGCCTATGTCATGTCCAAGCTGCTCGAAGGCGTGGTCAACTTCGGCACCGGCGGCAAGGCCCGCGTGCTGGGACGCCCCATCGGCGGAAAAACCGGTACCACCAACGACGAAAACGACGCCTGGTTCATCGGCATAACGCCTTACCTCGTTACCGCCACATATATAGGATACGATCAGCTTCAGCCCATGGGTCGAGGTGAAACCGGCTCAGGAGCCGCGCTCCCCGCCTATCTCTATTATGCCAAGGAAGCGCTCAAGGCCTATCCCCCGGATGACTTCCCGAAACCGGACGGCATCGTGTTCGCCGACGCCGGTGGCATGAGCATGCCCTTCATTGAAGGCACGGAACCCGGCACGGGCTACGGACTCGACGCACTCGACGGAGAGGTTGATCCCGAAGAGGCACAGCAGGCCGCCGAACAGGCGCAGCAGGGGGAAGACCTGCTCAAGGACATGTTCTGATGTCGTGAGGGGCCGGAAAGCACTTTTCCGAGCCACTCCGACACCACGCCGTTTCCGTCCTGAGATCGGGACAGCGCAACGCTCAGCCCGCCCGCAGGACGGATTACTGTCAACATAAAAAGGCTGGGGGGTTCCCCTTCCCGTCTTTTTGACCCGCCCGGTTCCCAGCCGCGGTGGCCGGGGCCATTCCCCACAGGCGGGTTTTTTTGCCCTCAGCTTGCGGCTACTCCGCAGGAGCACATAATGGAAAAACTGGAACGTGAAATCATGCAGGTGAGCAAGGAAATCGCGGTGAAGTTCATTGAAGCGCAGCGCCTTTCTCCCAGCAATTTCGAGGAAATTTTCCCTTCCGTCTATCGCGTGGTCATGGATACTGCCCTCAAGGGAAGAGCTCGTCTCGAAGAGGAAGGAGGCGAGGAATGAGCCGCAACACTCCCGACGACGAGCGCCTCCGCAAAGAGCAGGCGCAGGAAAATACGACCGGCAACGCGCAGTCCACGGCAGCCGAACCGGCAGCCGCGCACGAGCAGGCTCCGGCAGCCGACGCTTCCGATCAGAATGCCGGAGATGAACACACCCGCAACGTGTCGGAAATGTTCGGCCGCATGACTCCGTGGTACGATCTGCAGAACCGAGTATTCAGTCTTTTTCTCGACTGCTGGTGGCGTCGCAATCTCGTGCGCTCCGTGGTTCCCGGCCCCACGAACACGGTCATAGACATGGCGGCGGGCACGCTCGACGTCACTCTTGCGCTCATCCGCCGCTATCCTGAACTGCGCGTTTATGCCACAGACATCTGCGAACCCATGCTCCGCTACGGCGAGGAACACAAAATGCGGGCGGGCGAACGCTCCCGCGTGACCACCATGGTGGCCGATGCCCGTCACATGCCCCTGCCCGACGGCTGCGCCGATGCCGTGACCATTGCCTTCGGCATACGCAACGTGCGTCCCCGAATGGACGCACTGCGGGAAATGCACCGCCTCCTCGTACCCGGCGGCAGGGCCTGCATTCTGGAATTCGCTCCCGTTTCCACTCCTCTGTTCGGGCCGTGCTATCACTGGTATCTGCGGCACATCATGCCCAAGCTTGCCGGTCTCGTCAGCCACTCTACTTCGGCCTACGACTACTTTGCCGACACCATAGAAAACTTTCCGAAGCCCGCGGCGTTCAGCGACGAACTGCGCGAGGCGGGTTTCGCCTTTGTTCAGCACATACCCTTCACGCTGGGCGTTGCCAACCTCCACATAGCCGTGCGCGGCTGATGCGCGTCCCGTTTTTATTTCGGAGTCTGTCATGTCATTAAGTCTGGGAATCGTCGGTCTGCCCAACGTGGGCAAGTCCACTCTGTTCAATGCGCTTACCAAGGCGCAAAACGCCGAAGCCGCCAACTATCCCTTCTGTACCATCGAGCCGAACAAGGCCACCGTGGCCGTGCCCGACAAAAGAGTCGACGCACTTACCGAACTCGTCAAGCCGGCAAAAACCATTTACGCCACGGTGGACTTCGTGGACATTGCCGGACTCGTGCGCGGCGCCAGCAAGGGCGAAGGCCTCGGCAATCAGTTCCTGGCCAACATTCGCGAATGCGCAGCCATTGTGGAAGTGGTGCGCTGCTTCGACGATGAAAACATCGCTCATGTGGACGGCAGCGTCGATCCTCTGCGCGACGTGGATACCATTGAAACCGAACTTCTTCTGGCCGACCTTGATACTGCGGAAAAGCGCCTCGATACGCTGAAAAAAAAGTCCAAGTTCGACAAGGAAATGCAGAAGGCTCAACCTGTGCTGGAAGCACTTGTTGCCCACCTCGGCGAAGGCAAGCCCGGCTCCACCTTTGAAGTGCCCGAACTCAACGAACCTTTCAAGCAGGTATGGCGCGAACTCTCCCTTCTCACGGCCAAGAAATTCATTTACTGTGCCAACGTCGATGAAGCTGGTCTTGAGGAAGACAACGACCATGTGAAGGCTCTCCGTTCTCTGGCCGAATCCAGAGGCTGCGGCATGGTGAAAATATGCGCCCGCCTCGAAGAAGAACTTCAGGGGCTCTCCGATGCCGAGCAGGCAGAAATGCTGGAATCCTACGGCATCAAGGAAAGCGGCCTTGAGAACATCATCCGCATGGGCTATCACACTCTCGGGCTCGCGAGTTTTCTTACCGCAGGCCCCAAGGAAGTGCGTGCCTGGACCTTCCGCCAGGGCTGGAAGGCTCCTCAGACCGCCGGTGTCATTCATACCGACTTTGAAAAGGGCTTCATCCGCGCCGAAGTCATAAGCTACGAAGACTACATGAAGTACAAGTCCGAAGCCGCCTGCCGCGCTGCGGGGGTACTCCGCGTGGAAGGCAAGGACTACGTCGTGCAGGACGGCGACATGATGAACTTCCTGTTCAACGTGTAGGGCTTCCTCTTCAACGTGTAGCTGCACGAAGCTGTTTTGAAATTCACGTAATTAGTGAAAAATATTGACAAAACTTGCAGCCATACTTGCATCCTGCTATATCCGAATATCTCCTCTCGGGATACCTGAGGGGAGATATTTTCATAACTGGGGAGACGCCGGGGGAGATATGTTTCCCCTTTTCTGGACGTCCCGCAGGTTGCCCGCAGGAGGCTGCCATGAGCACGAAAACCAGCCGCACCAGATTCACAGGCGTGTACACGAGAGAAAGCACCGAACGCCGCTACAACGGCAAGCCGGACATTGTGTTTTACTACTGCCTCAAAATTGACGGCAAGCGCGTATGGACGAAATGCGGCTGGCGCAGCGAAGGCATGACCGCACAGGCAGCCTATCAGATGCGCAATGAGGCTCTGGCAAAGCGTCGCGGACTGCCCACGCAGGTGCCGCGCATATCGGATGCCTGGGAATACTACAAGACTCATCATCTCCTGACTCTCAGAAATTCCAAGGCCACCATCAGTTATATGCAGAAGCACATTCTTCCGGAGTTCGGCCACATGTTCATGAACGATGTGACTCCGGCCATGGTCACCCGCTTGAAAAATGCCCGACTGTCCAGTGGCATGGCGCCTGCCAGCGTCAAACACATGCTTCATGTCTTAAGCTCCCTTTACACCCAGACCGAAAAAGCAGGTCTTGGAGAATTTAAAAATCCTGTAAAAGACGTTATTCCGCCAAAAGTTGACAATCAGCGTACCCGGTACCTCACGCATGCAGAGGCCCGTATGCTTTTGGACGCTCTGGCAAAACGCTCCCCGGTCTGGCATGATATTGCAGCCCTCAGTCTCTACACCGGGGCACGGCTGGGAGAAATTCTCAGTCTCACCGTGTCCTGCATAGACCTCACGGCCGGCGTTGCAGAAGTGAACGGAAAAAACGGGCGCCGTATGCTTCACCTGTCCGCACCGGCTGCGGATATCCTGAAACGGCTTATTGAAGGGAAGCTCCCCACCGATCATATCTTTCCCGGAAAGGTAAACGGTCATGCCTGCGTCACTCACAATGTTTTCAATGAACTCACGTTCAAGCTCGGCCTCAACACACCCGAAACGCCCAGGGCGCAGCGTGTAGTTTTCCACACGCTGCGCCACACTTTTGCCAGCTGGCTTGCCATTGACGGGGTTCCCCTACTGGTGATCTCTCAGCTTATGGGGCATGCTTCCATTACCATGACCCAGCGCTACGCTCACCTGTGTCCTGACAGCCGGCAAGCTGCCGTCACCCTTCTGGCTGCACACTTCAAGAGCCCCGACGGCGATTCCGATTGAGATAGGCCTCAATGTCGGAATGCCTGTAAAAAACAAGACCGTGCTCGTCCTCCTGAATGTAGTCCGGACCTCCCCCTCGGCTTCGCTTGAAGGCCAGAGTCCGAGCATTGATACCATACAGTTCTTCCACCTCCGGAGGCGTCAACAACGGTTTCATGCTCAAAACCTCCATCCGCGCCGTCCTCGACACCGCGGCGGATATGGATTCCAGCAGATGCACCAGCGCTTGTCCCTGACTCAGTTCCTGACTCATACACAGCCCCCTTTGACCACCCATCCGTGGATGGGGATATCAACAATTCTTCCACCTTTGCACAGGCGGTGCAGTCCATCCAAATAGTCCCGCAACTCTTCCCGTCCGCGAAAACGGAAGGAAAAAAGATTGACGGGCACAGCCTTCCGCTGTACGTCTTTTTTCATACGCACTCCTATAGCAAGTTTGCGTTCTGGCCCGTTGGGAAGTTCTGGTTCCCTGCGGGCCGCTTTTTATTAATAGTCCGCCGCGGTTTCGGTGCGCTTCAGCACACGCAGCACCGCCGCAATGACTTCATGCCCTTCCTTGTTGATGGCAAGCGCCTCTCTGGGGGTGATCACGCCGTCCTCTATGGACTTGCCCAGAACAGACAGCATTTCCCCGAAGCGCTTCACGCTGTCGGCCATTTCCTGCGTTATCGGCTCCATGCCGGACTCGGCATCGGGCAGGCGAAGGAACACCGTGCCCGTCACTCTGGCCAGATGCTTCAAAGGCTCGTCGCTGCCCGTGGCATGGAGGTACGGCACAAGCAGATCCATGTCCGGCTTGCGCGTGCCGTCGTGCAGAAGCTCGGCAATCATCACCCGGTACGGACGGCCCACCTGTTCCGCAATCTGCGAAGCCT
>CALUPL010000095.1 GCA_944322635.1 uncultured Mailhella sp. | reverse complement strand
AGTTCAATGTTTCAGGTTAGATGCTGGCGGTAATTTCCGGGAACACCTTGTAGAACATGATCCAGGCCATCAGGAGGGTCAGAGCCAGGTTGAAGGACTGACCGCAGACGTACAGGATGATGGGCTTGCCGCCCTTGAAGTAGCCGGCGAGTTCCTTGAAGTTGGTGGCCAGACCGATGGAGATGAAGGCCAGAGCGAAGAACCAGCCGCGCAGAGGCACGGTGATCTTGTTGGTGCCGTTGGAGATCAGGGCATTGCCGAGATCGGCGCCGAGATTGCCGGCGATGGTGGACAGCACGATGGAGGCAGTGAGGAAGCCGATGACGAACTTGGGGAAGCGGTTCCAGATTTCCATGGGACCGACCTTCACGCCTTCTTCATGAGCTTCAACCTTGGTGGCGAAGTAAATGGCCACGCAGAAGGCGCTCACACCGATGAGGACGTTCTGGATCATCTTGATGGTGGCAGCAACCTGCAGGGCCTTGGGACCGATGAAGGCACCGGCGGCGGCCACGGAGCCCGTGGCGTCGATGGTACCGCCGATCCAGGCGCCGCCGAGCACTTCAGGCATACCCACGGCCTTGATGAAGGCGGGCATGGCAATCATCATGATGGCGGTGAACACCATGGAAAGACCGACGGACAGGGTCAGTTCTTCCTTCTTGGCGCGGCAGGCGGCGGCCACGGCGATGGCGGCGGAGGTGCCGCACACGGACATGTCGGCCGAAATGGTGATGTTCAGAGTCTTGGAAGGCATCTTCAGAACGATCTGACCGAAGATGTAGGTGGAGATCAGCACGATGGGAGTCACCACCCAGGCCACGAAGATGCCGGGGATGCCGATGGCGAGAATCTTGTTGAACAGAACTTCGGCACCGAGCAGAACGAGGCCGGCCTTGATGAAGTATTCAACCTGCACGGCGGGCTTCATCCACTTGGGCGTGCCGATGGTGTTGGCCACGACCATGCCGACGATGATGGACCAGATTTCGGCGTTGAGGCCGTAGGTGGCCGTAGGCTTGTAGCCGCCGAGGAAGTTGGCGAACAGGCACAGCACGTACACACCGAGGAAGCCGATGAAGTACTGAACCATGTTGAAGCCCATGACGCCCATGCCGATGGCGGTGATCACGCCGAGGCTGATGCCGAGAATGATGAGACTGGGAATGAGGTTGGTGTCGGAACCGACCTTGGCCTTGGCCTTGGCGGCGGCGCTGTCGGCCTTCTGCCAGTCGGCAATGGCGGTTTCAGCGGCCTTGTTCAGTTCGGCGTTCTGATAGGAAGCTGCGGAGGCGGCATCCTGAGCGGCCTTGGCGGCGGTCAGAGCGTCGGCAGCCGTCTTGGCGGCGGCGTCGGCGGCGGGCTTGGCCGACTCATCCATATGGGTCACAAAGGAATCAAGGGGATTCCCGGACCACTTCGCGGGAGTCTTGAGGTAGCCGATGATGGTCTTGGCGGCGGGCAGTTTGCTGCCGGCAACGGCCTTCTTGGCGGCCTGAGCCTGAATCAGCTCGATGGTTTTGATAGGCTTGGCCTTCTCAGCGGCGATAACGGCGTCGTACTTGCTGAGCTGGGCTTCGATGTCGGCACGGCCATTCATCATGATGAGGCCGGAAATGATCAGGATGAAGAACCCGATCCAGATCGCCCAATAGTCTTCCTTCAGCCAGAGGTCAGACCATTTCGCGCGGCCATCGTCAACGACAATGTTTTCATTAGCCATAAAAAGTCCCCTGCTTAAAAAATTAAAAACAAACTCTCCTCAAGCCCATTTGTACCTTCAATAACAAACTCATGCTCTATTGACAAGTATTTGTCCGCAAATCTCCCATTTTACCGGAAAGAGAAACATTTTTTTCTGCGACTCCGGCCTTGAAAAAACAAAAAACCGGCGTCGAAGACAACTTTTCGGGTCTTCGCGCCGGCACGATGAAACGGAAAAAAAACGCTTGCCGCAAAGAAACGCGCTTTCTATGCCTTTTCCGCAGCCTTCTTTTCCAGAGCTTCCGTAATCATCTTCCAGTAGTCATCGGCAACATCGTAGCCGAATTCACATGCCTTTTCAGCGTACTCCTTGGCCTTTTCCACCTCTCCGAGCTCAAAGCAGGCCAGAGAGAGGTTGTTCCAGGCAGGAGCAAAGGAGGGCTCCTGCTGAATGACCATGCGGCTCATTTCCGCGCTCTTTTCGTATTCGCCCTTCATGTACAGGGCGGAAGCGAAGGTAGCGCGGGCCTGCAGATACTTCGGATCCCAGGTAAGAGCCTTGTGAAGGGCGGCAATGGCATCATCCACCTCGCCCTTCTGCAGATGCACGAAGCCTATGTTGCCCCAGGCGACGGGGAACTTTGCACGGCACTGTGCGGCTTCCTTGTTGTACTGCATGCAGCCGTCAAGATCTCCGCGGCGCAGGCAGAGTCCGCCGAGCTGCACGAAGGCTTCGGCCATATGACCGGAGTTGCGGACGGCGTTCAGAAAGCACTCCTCAGCCTCGGCATAGTCGCCGAGCGACAGCATGGCCACACCAAGATTGTAGTGATGTATGGCACACTTGGGGTCCTTTTCTATTTCTTCCTGCAGATCATGAATGTACTCATGAATATCGCTATAACGGTCCTTCATCAGATATGACCTTCCTTTTTTAGGAGTTCGTGATACCAGGCGGCAAACTCATAGGCGCCCAAAAATTTATCCTGCTTGTTCACCACGCCGATGGCGGCTTCCATGGCCCCCTGAATGAAGGCCTCGCCGGGATCGGATTCTCCGGCAAGCTGGGCCTCGCATTTCTTGGACTTCATGAACTCCTTCATGAGCTGCTGAGCCGTGCGCTTGGTGATGTCGGTACGAATTTCCACGGGATCGTTGGGTTCAGGAAAAGGATCCCAGTTTTCATAGCCTATGCGGTCGATGAACTTACGCCGCCTCGGCGGTATCTTTTCGTACAGCTCCCTCTTGAGCTTTTCCTCCTCGGAGGTAAGTTCGCGGGGCTTTTCGTTGCGCAGAAGCGAAGCGATGGACATGGCTACTCCTTCGGGGCCGGACCGACACCGAGATAGGCGTCATCGTACTTGGTGATGAGCGCCATGGACACAGGAACATAAACGCGGTGCAGTTCACGGAACCGGGAACCGATGGCTGCACCGATGCGGCGGCTCATGTCGGCCAGACGGTCCTGTATGCGATCGAGCGCCACGGTGGGGTAGGGCTGTCCCTTCTTGAAGCGGCATTCCCCGCACACATGGGCCTTTCCGTGAATGGAGGTGGGAATGCCGTAAAGCCGACAGGTGATGGGACGATGCTCATAGAGCAGGCAGGTATTGTCCAGTCCGAGCAAAGGACAGCGGATGCGCTCCTTGGCGGCCTCCACCATGATCTCTTCATCGGACATACCCTGACGGGCCTGCTGAAAATAATGATGCTTGAGACGAGCAAGCTGGCGATCGACGTCTCCGGCGGCCTGAAGCACGGCGGAACGACGTATGCCGAAGTCAAATTCCTTGTTGAACGCCCGGTTCAGCGCCATGGCCTCCACAAGGGAAAGATCGAAGGCCGCATGGCAGCAGCTGCTGCAGCCCGAGGCACAGGCCACCTCTTCAGGAAACTGGTTCTTCACTCGCTCAAAAAGCTGATCTGCCTGCGCGGCAAGCTGCGCATACTCCTGAAAAATAGCGTCCAATTCCGGGTTGGTCATCATAGTTCCCATTGAAAAACGGTTAAAAAACCGCCGGATGAGCAAAGCCCATCCGGCGGCAACAGGCTCACATGGGCCGCCGCAAAGCGGCGGTTCAGTCAGCTTTGCGGATGACTCCGATCATCCGCCGATTCTGCGTGAAGCGCAGAATCCGGACGGCCTGAGCCGCCCTCGCCGAGGAAATCCCCGAACTATTCTTCTTCGATGGTGATGGCGTCGTGTTCGCAAACGCCGGTGCAGGATTCGCAGCCGAGGCATTCTTCAGCGTTGACGGGATCGCTCTTACCGTCGTGCATTTCCCACACGGAAACGGGGCAGATGTCCACGCACTGGCCGCAGCCGACGCACTTGTCCGCATCAAAAGTAATCTTGTAGCCCATAACAGCCTCCAATGTTCGGCCGAAGCAAGGTTCGGCGCAAGTTAATAATTCCGAGTTGAGCACCGGATACCTGTCTGGAGTATCCGATGCATGAGGGATAGCCTGTGCGCAACACGCTGTCAAGCGGCTTCTCCCAAAACCACCGGCTCCGCAACGCCCCGGCAGATGCTCTGAAAGGGCATGTTTTCAGAAACACTCCGGGACGCTGCGAAAAACAAGCCCTGCCGGGAAATCGACGCTCTTCTCTTCTTTCGCCTCATTCTCCGGCACGACGAAGCTAATCTATGGCGTCCAGCTCCGCGGCCTTTGCCACGGCCAGAGCTGCGGTTCTCGTGAAATCTTCCGCCCTCATGGAGCCGCGTTCCTCCGCGGTAAGCAGGAGTCTGGGATGATTCACGAGCTCGGGACGGGCCTTCACGCCGTATTCGGCAGGGAAGGAATCCTCAAAATACATGTTCTGGAATCCGGCGAACTTCAAGGCGTGAGCCGTGGAATCGAGAATGCAGAACTCATCCTTTTCCAGCAGACCGAGCTCATCGGCCCGCAGCATTCCGGCAAAGCTCTCGCCTCCCTGGGTGCAGGCGATATGCCCGTGACGGTTGGCAAGGATCATGGAATCCATGATGGCCTGCTCCGTTACCTGCACAACGTCGAAACGTCCGCCGAGATTCTCGAACTTCTCCACAAGATTCCTCACACGGGGGAAGGAAACGGGATTGCCGATCATGGCAGCCTGCGCGACACTGGGCTGCACCGGCACGGCGTGGTATTCACGCTTTTCCTTCGGCTGGCTGTAGTATCTCCATACGGGGTCGGCGTGTTCAGACTGCACGCCCACGATATGCGGCAGGCAATCGATGATGCCGAGGCGATGCATCTTGAGGCAGGCGGAAATCATGGAAGTGATGTTGCCCGCATTGCCTATGGGCATGAAAAGCGCCTTGTCCGCCATGTTCCAGCCGTACCACTGGGCGACCTCATAGGCGTAGGATTCCTGACCGAGCACGCGCCAGCTGTTCTTGGAATTGAGCAGAGCCACGCGATAGTGTTCGGCCAGGTACTCGACAACTTTCATGCAGTCGTCGAACACTCCGGGCACTTCCAGAACCAGGGCTCCGGAACCGAGGGGCTGAGAGAGCTGAGCAGGGGTCACCTTGCCGTGGGGCAAAAGCACGACCGTGCGTATGGGAGCCCCTACATAGGCCCCGTACATGGCGGCGGCGGCCGATGTATCGCCCGTGGACGCGCAGATGGTGAGCACTTCCTTCCAGCCGTTTTTGCGCACCAGCGACTTGAGATAGCTGTATGCACCGGCCATTCCTCTGTCCTTGAACGAGGCGCTGGGATTCATGCCGTCATTCTTGTAGGCAAAGCGACGGCCCACCTGCTTCGCAAGTGCTGCGGAGGCCTCGATGATCGGCGTATCACCTTCGCCGAGATAAACGATGTCCTCTTCCTCCAGCACTGGAGCCATGAGCTCATAAAAGCGGAACACTCCGCGCAGAGCCGTAGTGCGGGTGGCACGGCGGGCATCAAAAAGATCGCGCCAGTACTGCGCGCCTCTGTCCTTCATGTCGTCGAAATCGAGATCCTCCAGAAGAAGGACACCTCCGCAATCGGGGCAGGTATAAAGAAGGGCGTCCACCGGATGGCGATGGCCGCAGTTCATGCATACATATTCCATGCGCGCACGGCGCGTGGGGAAATCCTGAGACATATCACAACTCCTGGGGTGAGGATCGAATAAGGAACGGCAAGCATAGGACGTTTGCCTTCATGCCGCAACCGTCATCCCGTCCTGAGGAAGAAAGAGGGGGAAAGAAAACGCTTCCGCGCCGTTCTGCTAGACCTTCCGCACCGGCACGCCGGCTTTTTCCATGTAGTCCTTCAGCTCCGCAATGCTGTACTGCCCGTAATGAACGATGGAGGCCACCAGGGCGGCGGAGGCTCCGCCGCGGGTCACGGCATCCACAAGATGCTGAGGCGCTCCCGCGCCGCCGGACGCAATGACCGGAATGGTCACGGCGTTGCATATCATGCGCGTGAGGTTGAGCTCGTAGCCGTCGAGAGTTCCGTCGGCGTCGATGGAATTCACGCACAGCTCACCCGCACCGAGCTGCTCGCAGCGGCGTGCCCAGGCTATGGCGTCAAGCCCCATGGGCTTACGGCCGCCGTGAATGACGATTTCATAGCCGGAAGGGCAGGCTTCACTCACCGGAACCTGCTTTACGTCCATGCCCACCACCACGGCCTGAGAGCCGAAGGCGTCGGCTCCCCGACTTATGAGGTAAGGATCCTTGACGGCCGCCGAATTGACGGACACCTTTTCCGCACCGGCCAGCAGCACGGAACGCATGTCTTCCACGGAAGAAATGCCGCCGCCCACGGAAAACGGAATGAAAATGTTGCTTGCAACCTTTTCCACCACGTCGAGAAAGATGCCCCGGGCCTCGCAGGAAGCCGTGATGTCGTAGAAAACGATTTCATCCGCCCCTTCCTCATAATAACGACGCGCCGTTTCCACGGGATCGCCGATGTCCACGTTGCCCTTGAACTTGACGCCCTTGGTCAAACGTCCGTTGCGCACGTCGAGGCAGGGAATGAGACGTTTACTCAGATGACTTTTTTCAGACACGGGCGGCCTCCTGGCAGTAGCGGTAGAAATTCGTCAGAAGCCGAAGTCCGGGACGGCCGCTCTTTTCGGGATGAAACTGCACGGCCCAGAGTCCCGGACGACCGTACATGGCCGTAAACTCCATGCCGTAATGGCTGGTGGCAATGACAAGCTCCGGTGCAGGCTCGGTATAATAGCTGTGCACGAAGTAGAAACGGGCATCAGGGGCCACTCCTTCAAGGAGCACGGAAGGGCGAACGACATTGAGCGTATTCCAGCCCATGTGCGGAATGCGTATGGGTTCGTCGCCGTCACGCCATTCCGGCCGGAAGCGGCGGCATACGCCGGGCACTATGCCGAGGGCGTCGGTACTGTTCTCTTCACTGCGTTCCAGAAGAATCTGGCAGCCGAGGCATATGCCGAGCAGGGGCTTATGCATGGCAACGACCTTGCGCAGCACCTCGTCCATGCCGGAGGAAACAAGCTGATTCATGGCCTGTCCGGCCGCGCCCACGCCGGGGAAGATAACACCTTCCGCGGCCAGAATGACCGACGGATCGGCCGTAATTTCAGCGGGAATACCCAGAGACTTCAGCGCCCGCAGCACGCTGGTCTGATTTCCCGCCTTGTAATCAAGAATGGCAAGCATCGGGGGTGACCTGTCTTAGAAGGGTGAGCTCTCTTGGAGCTAGAAACTGATGCCGGTACGAGTCCGGCTGTACATATGGGAAGGGCCGCTTCCCGTTCTGAACACCGTGGACATATCCCCATCGACCTTCACGCTGTCAAAGCCGTCTTCCCGCAGACATCCCGTCAGGCAGACTGTCAGAAGCATCAAAAAAGCCAGGGGGGCAAGGAACGTTTTCATATCGCGTCCTCCTCGGGCCATCATAACCAAGACGTAAAACAGCGCAAGTCCCCGCGAAAGCTGTGGACAAAAAAGGACTTTTTTGTATAATATATTATTTTTATTATGTTTAATAGGAAAACTTAAAGAAAAAGAACGCATGACTTGACACTTTTGCACGTCGGGTGCAAACATTCGTTTTACAATAATGAAAAACCCGTCCTTTCAGACCGGTTTTGCAACAGGAGAATTTTCCCCATGAAGAAGTCCCTTAACGTTGCTGTGTGCGGCGCCACCGGCGCCGTCGGCCGCGAAATGCTGAAAACCCTTGCAGAGCGTCATTTCCCCTGTGCCTCCATTACCGCTCTCGCCTCCGCCCGTTCCGCCGGAACCCGTGTTCCCTTCGGAGACGACGAAATTACGGTCAAGGAGCTGACGAAGGACTCCTTCAAGGGTATCGACATCGCCATCTTCTCCGCGGGCGGCAGCGTATCCACCGAGTTTGCGCCGCACGCCGTGGCTTCCGGCTGCGTGGTGGTGGACAACTCCAGCGCCTGGCGCATGGATGACCGCTGCCCCCTCGTCGTGCCTGAAGTGAACCCTGAAGATCTGGAAAAGCACAACGGCATCATCGCCAACCCCAACTGTTCCACCATTCAGATGCTGGTTGCTCTGAAGCCTCTGCACGACGCCGCCAAAATCAAGCGCATCATCGTGACCACCATGCAGGCCGTAAGCGGCACGGGCAAGAAAGGCATCGACGAACTGGAAACGCAGGTACGCCGTCTGTTCAACATGCAGGACGTGGAACCCAAGGCCTATCCTCATCAGATCGCCTTCAACTGCCTGCCTCACATTGATGTTTTCCAGCCCAACGACTACACCAAGGAAGAAATGAAGATGGTGAACGAGACGCACAAGATGCTCGACCCGAACATCCGCGTCACCGCCACCTGCGTACGCGTGCCCGTGTTCTACGGCCACTCCGAGTCCGTGAACATTGAAACCGAAAAGAAGCTCACCGCAGCCGAGGCCCGCGTGATTCTTTCCCAGGCTCCTGGCGTGCAGGTCGTGGACAACCCCCGCGCCAATCTCTATCCTCTCGCCATTGACGCCGCCGGTGAAGACGATGTGTTCGTCGGCCGCATCCGCGAAGATGAAAGCTGCGAAAACTCCCTGAACATGTGGATAGTAGCCGACAACGTCCGCAAGGGTGCGGCTCTCAACGCCGTTCAGATTGCGGAAGAGCTGCTCCGCCGCGACCTTGTTTCCGTGGTCAACCCCGGAATGTTCCTGTAGTCCTCCAACCGACAGGGCAAGGCCGCCGCTCCGAAAGGAACGGCGGCCTTATTTTAAGGCCTTTAGGCAGTTGAGGGAGCGGAAGCGACCGAAACAGAAAACCACCCGCTAAGCGGGTGGAACACAAAATGGTTATACCTAAAAAAACACCTTTTCGATAAGACGGAGTTGTTCAGGCTC
>CALUPL010000094.1 GCA_944322635.1 uncultured Mailhella sp. | reverse complement strand
GCGCCGCTCACTCGCGGCGGTGTTGCTTTATGCAACTTTTCGTTTCACCTGTCAACAACTTTTTTCAAGTTTTTTTTCAGGCGGCGCTTTCGGCGGGGCGCTCGTTTGAGCCGCTGTGCCTCAGCGCATTTTCGAGTTATGCCCATTTAGCCCCGTCTTGTCAAATACTTTTTTGCAGTTTTTTCGTTCTTTTTTCGTTTTTCACTCTAACCATTCGATAAATCAGCATAAAAAAATCGGCCGAAGACTCCTCTTCGGCCGATTTCCACCTCTCAACAAAGACTCTGTATTCTCAGGAGCTTCGCTTCACCGTTTTTCCTACAGCAAAGGAACGGGCCACAAATTCTCCTGTTCCGTAATACTCCTTGGTCAAGGGAACAAAGGAAAGAGCGTCAATAAGAGAAGGATCCGGCAGCCCTTCCGGCGTCAGACAGTCCCTGCTGACCTTTACATCCATAATTTCCCCTACGAACTGGATATGAGAGCCGAGCTCCAGCGTGTGGCGAAGCAGCAGTTCCAGAACAACCGGGCATTCCGCCACAAAAGGCGCATCCACATGATCCCCGGGCTGAGGCGTGAGTCCGAGTGTTTGAAACTTATCTTCCTGCCGACCGGAGACTAGTCCGGCGAAATCCGCCTTACCAACCATAGTGCGGCCGGGAATACTCACGGTAAAGGCTTTTCGCTGCAAAAGAGACTGGCAGGTCCATGTGACTCTGCGAAGAGAAACAGACAGACAGGGGGGCTGCGAGCAGCAGAGTCCGCCCCAGGCTGCCGTCATGACATTCGGTTTTCCCTGTGCATCATACGTTCCTACAAGCAGAACGGGTGCCGGTACGATGTAGGCCCGCGGGCCGAACGAAATCAACATGGATAGCCTCAGATAATCAAGCAATTCAACTTTAAAAGTTCCATCGTCGCCAAGGCTGCACCAGCAGCTGTGTACTTTCTGACCACGGCAGGGCAGAAAGTTGCCCTGCACCAGCGACGAAGCCGTTTCGAAAGGAAACGACCCTAAAGCGGCTGAAAGGCCCATATGGCCCTTCCATAATACATACCGACCCACTCGGATTTTGTCGGAACACTTACCGGCGGCACTCTGTCGGCCTTTTCCGCATGAAGTTCGTATGTTGCTCCATGCATGCGCAGGCGGCGAAACTGAAGACCACTGCCGGCCAGCACGGCAACCAGCGCCCCCTCTTCCGCCGGGGCTCCGGGAACCACGGCCACAAGGGCTCCGACATTAATGACCGGAGCCATGCATGATTCCTGTACTCGGAAAACCTTCACGCCCTCTCTGACGAACTCCAGCGGAAAAACCTGTCGCCCGATTTCCGGAAACGTACCGTCTTCGGTTCCCACAGTGCTGTACACAGGAAGTTCGCCTTCTCTCCAACCTTCCAGCGGCGGAGGTGGGGGCTGTCGAAAAACCGCCGTCGCCTCTTCTCGAGGCTCATATCCTTTTGACTCGGGGTTCATGAAGACAGGTGGTACTCCAAAACGCAGCCAGTCCATATGCACATTAAAAAGATCAGCAATCCGCACGCACCAGGAAAGAGGAACGATTCCACGTTTTTTGGCTTCCGACACGCTTCCCTGCTGCAAATTGAGAAGCTCGGCCAGTTCCGCCTGTGTGCGTCGCTGGGAAACAAAGAGCATTCTGGCATAGACAGCTTCAAACTCGTCCATATCCAGTCGTTCCATACACGCCCCGCTACTTGATGGGCTGAAGGAGAGGACTGTCCGGCGTAAGCACCATGCGGGTATTTTCTCCCAGAGATTTGCGCAGAGCTTCCAATCCGCGCTGGAAAGAGAAAAATTCCGGCGAACGGGAGAATGCGTCGGCATAAATACGAGCCGCCTCAGCATCACCCTGACCTCTCAGCACCTGAGACTGCTTGTTGGCCTCTGCCAGAATGACTGCGCGTTCCTTGTCCGCTCCGGAACGGATCTTGGTTGATTCCTCCGCGCCTTCCGACCGATACTGCGTAGCCTGCCGTTCACGCTCGGCGCGCATGCGATCAAAAATGGCACGCTGGTTTTCGGCGGGAAGATCGGTTCGCTTTATGCGCACGTCCACGATTTCTATGCCGAACTCCTTCATCTGCTGCGACGCCTTTTCCGTCACGGAATCCATGATGGACGTTCTTTCATCGGCCACGACCTGCGTAAGCGTATGCCGGCCTATATGCGCGCGTATCTGAGAATAAATGACGGCATCCAGACGGGCCTGAGCATTGTGCTCCGTGCGCATGGTACGGTAGAAACGCAAGGGATCGACGATCTTCCAGCGGGCATAGTTGTCGAGAACGATGGACTTGAGGTCACTTGTCAGAGCTTCGGCGGGACGCGCATCATAATCGAGAATTCTGGCCTCGAAATAGACCACCTTCTGAATAAAGGGAATCTTCACGTGGAGTCCCGGACGATAAACCCTGTCCAGCGGATGACCGAGCTGTATGACCAGCGCCTGCTGCGTCTGATCCACAATGAAAAGGCTCTGCTGAAGGCCCAGGACCACGAGCAGAAGGAGCACCATAAACAAAACGGGCTTCATGGCTTTCATTTCTGTGAACCTCCCTTTGCAGCATCAACGCTCTTCCAGCCGTCGAGCGGAAGCAGGGGAAGCACATGGCTGCCCGTATCGGAAGGAAGCACCAGCTTTTCCATGCCGGGCTTGCTCAAAATGTCTTCAAACGTTTCGTAGAGCATGCGTTTTTTCGTTACGTCCTCGGCCTTTTCATACTCGGCAAGCACCGACAGAAAACGCTGAGCTTCGCCTTCGGCCTCGCGCACCCGCGTTTCCTTATAGGCCTCGGCCTTGTTTATCATTTCCTGCGCCTGCCCCTGTGCCTTGGGCAGTATGTCGCGGCGATAGGCTTCGGCCTCGTTTATGCTGCGCTGCTTGTCTTCGCGTGCACTCGCCACGTCCTTGAAGGAATCGCTTACTTCCTTGGGAGGCTGCACGTCCTGCATCTGCACGGCCACGACCTGCACTCCGACCTGATAGCGGTCGAGAATGCGCTGAAGCAGATCGGCCACGTCATTCTGTATCTGCACACGTCCGTCAGTGAGAGCGGAATCAAGCGTCGTCTTGCCGATGACCTCGCGCATGGAAGCTTCGGCCGCACGCTTGACCACCTGATCAGGCTGGATCACATTAAAAAGATAATCCACGGCCCCGTCGGGTTTGATCTGATACTGAATGTTGAACTGTACGTTGATGATGTTCTCATCACCGGTGAGCATGGCGGATTCTTCATTGACGGCCTGAACACGCCCCTGCTGGAACACTCCGCCTAAAGACTGCGCACGATATCCCACGGCGGTCTGCCGCACCTGCGTAACCTTGGGCTTATACACGGTTTCTATGGGATACGGCAGATGAATATGCGGCCCCGGAGCCTCAGTGCGCACATAACGACCGAAACGAAGCACAACGCCGGACTCGTCGGGCTGCACGATATAGATGCCGGAAAGCCCCCATACCACAAGTGCCGCGAGCACCAGCCAGCGCAATTTCGGCACTCCGTCGATCTGCGGAACTTTCGGCCACGAAAACGAAGGGCGTCCGCCGCCGGATGGACCTCTGCCCTGCCTGTTGCGGTTGTCGTCTCTGTTCTGGGAATCGTCGCGATCATCCTCGCGTTTTCCCCAGTTACCCTTGCCCGCGGAACCCCAGCCGTTTTTCTGCTGCTGTTGCCGCTTTTCCTGTAATTTGTCCCAGTCCCAGTTCATAGTGAGAATAAATTATGACACCTTCCCTGCATGGTCAAGGCAGAACTCCAGCTTACGGCACAAGCTTTTCCGGAGAATCCGGGCCTCCATTTCGCTCCGTCTCCGGCAATATTTTCAGAAAAGAACGATAATGATAAAAAAACGCTTGACGGTCACGGCGCTTTCTCCTATGTTGACGGCTGTTGGGCGCTCGTGGCTCAGCTGGATAGAGCAACAGGCTACGAACCTGTGGGTCGGGAGTTCGAATCTCTCCGGGCGCACCACTTCGAAGATCGGAAGGCTTGCCGTTACGGCAAGCCTTTTTTGTTGGTTCCGATCTCTGAAAAAAAACATAAAAAAACGCTTGACGTTTTCTGCAAGGACGACTAGTGTTCTTTCTCACCGAGCGCTCGTAGCTCAGCTGGATAGAGCAACAGGCTACGAACCTGTAGGTCGGGAGTTCGAATCCCTCCGGGCGCACCATTCGAGAGCAAAGGCTTATGAGGATAAACCTCATAAGCCTTTTTTCTTATCTTCTTCCGACCATGCGGGTGCGTCACTTTTCTCGACCGTCCTGCGACCCTTGCTTCCTTTCCTCCCCATTCTCCACACGTCGAAGCGTCATGCTTTGCCGCTTTACGGCACCGGAAGAGGTTCCCGTCCGGCAGCGCCTTCCAGAGAGCGCAGCTCTGTCTGCAAAACCATCATGCAGCCTGCGACGCGCCCTTTTCGCTGAGAAACTGAATGATTCTGTTGCGGAGCCTGTAGTAATCGGGATGTTCTATGATGGAGCCTCTGGTTCTGGGGCGCGGAATCTCAATGGGAACGACTTCTCTGATCTGTGCGAACGGTCCGGCGCTCATGAGCAGAATGCGATCGGAAAGCAAAATGGCCTCATCCACGTCGTGTGTCACCATGAATATGGTTACCCCCGTCTCGTTCCACATCTGTATGAGCTCATCCTGAATCGTTCCCCTGGTAAGAGCGTCAATCTGAGCAAAAGGCTCATCAAGCAGCATCATGGGAGGCTGTACGGCAAAAGCCCGGGCAAGGCCGCAGCGCTGTTTCATTCCGCCGGAAAGCGCCGAAGGATACTTGTCTTCCGCGCCCTTCAGATTGACCAGCTCCAGATAATGCGACACCCGTTCATGTATTCTGCTTCGGCTCCAGTGAGGATACGCGGCCTGTACGGCAAGTCGTACGTTCTGGTACACCGTCATCCACGGCATGAGGGCAAAGTTCTGAAACACCACCATTCTGTCGAGACCGGGACTGCGTACCTCCCTGCCCTTCAAACGGATGACGCCCTCATCGGCGCTGTCGATTCCGGCAATGATATTGAGCAGGGTGGACTTGCCGCAGCCGGAATGTCCTATGACGGAAACGAACTCCCCTTCCCTGATCTGAAGAGAAATGTCTCTGAATACGCAATAGGGTTCCTTCATGCCGGGAACGACATACTTCTTGCTTACCCGGTCCACATCAAGAAGAGGCATCATGGTATCTCCTTTACGGTAAAAATCAGTCCGTGTAGGCCAGTCGTCTGGCAAGTCTGCTGAAAAGCCAGTCCACGATCACGCCGACGACGCCGATGGTGAGAATGGCAAAGATGACACTCGGCAAAGACAGATTGTTCCATTCGTTCCACACGAAATAGCCGAGTCCCAGAGAGCCGAGCAGCGCTTCGGCGGGAATGAGCGCAACCCAGGCACTGCCCATGGATATTTTCAGCCCTGCCACAATGGCGGGACCGGCCGCGGGAAGAATGACCTTGAAAAACTTTTCCGAAGGCTTCATTTGAAGTATGGCGGCCACATTGAGATATTCCCTGCGGATGCTGCTCACGCCGAATGCCGTATTAGCCAGCGTGGGCCACAAGCTGGCCATGAAAATGACGAAAAATGCCGTCATTTCACTGTCCTTGACGGAGTAAAGCAGAAGCGGCATCCACGCGATGGGAGAAATGGAACGCAGAATCTGAATGTACGGATTGACGGCGGCAAAGAGAGTCTGACTGCGACCGAGCACCACGCCCAGTACGACGGCCACCACGCTTGCCAAGACAAAACCCGAAATCAGACGCACAAGACTGTAGGCCGCAAGTATGGCGATTCCCTTGTCATTGGGGCCCGCGTCATAGAAAGGATCACGAAGGAAATCCAAAGATACGGAAGCAACCTGCCCGGGAGTGGGCATTTCCGAGCCCTGCGCAAGAAGCTGCCACAGCGCAAGAAAGACTGCGCCAAACAGCAGACAAAGAAGAAGGGACTTACTGTTCATATGGCATACCAGAAAAAATGCGGGACAGAACCGGCATGACGATCATTCCGGCTCTGTCCCCGTGTTTTAAAGGCCGGCAGACGGCCCTCAGGTGAAAACAGATCATGCCTTTCTGACGGCAAAGCTCTTGATGTATTCTTCCGGTTTGTCCGGATCGAATTCCTTGCCCATGATGACGTGCTTCTTGTACGCCGAAGCGGGAGGAGTGAATCCCATTTCCTTCATGACGGAAGCACAGTCGGCGGCAAGAAAAACCTGTTCGGCTATACCGCGATAGTCCACGTCGCCCTTGAGATATCCCCAGCGCTTGAGCTGGCTGAGTATCCAGACGGCCATGGAGTCCCACGGGAAAGGATCGAAGTTGATGCGCTCGGGCACATGACACATATTGCCGAGTCCGTCGGGGAACTCGCCGGTAAGAACCTGCTCCACCACTTCCACGGGCTGATTGAGATAGTTGCGGGGAGCGATGGCCCTGGCTATGTCCTTGCGGTTGGCCGGATCGGAACTGAACATGGTGGCGTCGATGATGGCGCGGAAAATTGCCTTGAACGTATTGGGCGCCTCTTCCGCGAACTTCTTGGAAGAGGTAAAGGCGCAGCAGGGATGCCCGGGCCAGATGTCGCGGGTCAGCATGAAGATGAAGCCGGCCTTCTCGTACACGGCACGCTGATTGAACGGATCGGGAGACAGGAATCCGTCGATGTTGCCCGCCTTGAGGTTGGCCACCATTTCCGGCGGGGGCAGAATGCGGATCTGCACTTCCGTGTCGGGATTCACGCCGCCTTCGGCCAGATAGTAACGGAGCAGCAGATTGTGCATGGAATAGTCGAAGGGAACGGCAAACACGAAGCCCTTCATGTCCTTGGCGGACTTCACGCCCTTGTGATCCATGCGCAGGGTAATGGCCTGTCCGTTGACGTTTTCCAGCGCAGGAGTGAGGAAAGGCATCTTGGGCGAGCCCAGGCCGAGCGTCATGGCAATGGGCATGGGGGCGAGCATCTGGGTGTAATCCGTCTGACCGGAAACCGCCCAGTCGCGTATCATGGCCCAGCCGGAAGCCTTGTAGGGCTGCGCTTCCGTAAGACCGTATTTCTTATAAAATCCCATGGGATGCGCCATCACAATGGGCGTGCCGCAGGTGAGCGGCATGAAGCCTATCTTCACATCCTTCTTTTCAATGGGGCCTATGGCGTCAAGAGCCATGGCCTTGGCGGCGTCCAGAGGAAAAATACTGCTGATGACGGCCATGGCCGAAGACGCGCCGAGCATTTTCATGAATGAGCGTCGACTGACGTCGTTACCGCCGAATATCTTGCGGACCACGGAGGATTCCACGGCGCGCAACATGGCAGATTCGCCGTCGACGGGGGACGAAGGGGACACGGCCGCATGGTCATGGGCCAGTCGAGTGGAGGAACTGAACGGATCGGCCAGACTGGCCGGCCCTGCATGATGCTGAGACATGGCGATTTCCTTGAGGATAAAGCATGATGAAAGAATTCCTGCCGACGATTACCACTTCTTGTAGGGAAGGAACTTGCCGTTCAGCGTCACCACCACGCGGTCGCCGTGGGGATTTTCTTCCTTCTGGATATCCATGGTGCCGTCGATGGCGCTCATGATGCCGTCGCCGAACTTTTCATGAATGATTTCCTTGATGGTGCCGCCATAGACCTGCATGATTTCATAGAAACGGTAGATGAGCGGATCAGTGGGAACGATGGTATCCGTTCCCTTCATGGGGCACTGCTGCAGAGCTTCCGCCACTTCCGGGGAAAGGCCAAGTATCTCAACAGCCTTTGCCGCCTGTTCGGCCGTCATGCTGTTCTGCCCCAGAAGTGCAGACGTAACCCATACCGGATGACCGCCCACATGAGTGGCAATTTCCTCCCAAGACAGATGCCTGCTCAGTTTTGCTTCCTTTATCAGCTTGGTAGCCTGACTGCGTTCCATATGATGACTCCTTTGCAATGAATGTTTGCCTTATCTCTTGCAAGGAACATGCCAAAAACAAAAATTTTATTATTTCACTATGATACATTTCATCATCCAAGGTTATTTCCAGAGAAAAAACAAATAGAGCTCAAGAAAAAAAGAGCAAAGTACAAAAATGGAATGATCAAACACAACGAGGACACGTCATTTTTTCTGTTGACGCTTCCGTTTTCCATCAAGAAAAGACTGGACTTGCCGACCGCCTCGGAATCCGTTCCTGCGGCACGGCTCAAAACGCTCTCTTATGTCCGTCCTGCGTCGCACGGGTACGGATCTTTCCTACGTTCCCATCATCTGCGGACAATGATGCGATATCAAAGCTCTCCGTCGCTTCCCCTGGTCTCCAAGACATAAAAAGCCGCCTCCATCCGGAAGTTCCGGACAGAGGCGGCAGAAGATATACGCGGATTACGGACAAAAAGCCGGACAGCGCATCAGTTCAGGCGGATGGGCAGCCCTGCGGTAAGATCGCCTATGCGCATGGTAAGCTGCAAAGGCTCCTGATTTTTGGGCATGAACTGAGGAAACTCCAGAAGATTATCTCCCTTATGGCCCTCTCTGGTGAACTGCTTGACGACCTTGCCGGATGCATCTTCCAGAGTAAACAGTACCATGCCGTCCTTTTCGCAGCTGTAGGGCACGGTGTACAGGCCGGTATCGGGGTGACGGCGAAGATCGAGAGCGTCCAGTTCATAGCCGGATTCCGTTTTCTTCAGGGGCACGACCACGTTCGGGAAGCCGTTGGCAGCGGGAAGAGGCTGCACCCCCATGCGGGCGAGACCTTCCTGAACTTCAGGAATGTTCATGAACAGCGACCAGAGAAGACCGCTGCGGTAGTTTTCCACCATGCTCACGATGGGCAGCTGGTCAATGGCAAGATAGCTGTTGTCGAACCAGGCATCCTTAAGACTGAAGGCATCATAGGGGCCGTACGGTCCCCACAGCTTATCCTTATAATTGTCGTAAATGTTCCAGAGCACACGCATGGAGTATTCGGGCGTGTACGGCATGGAAGACAAGGCCGCCGTCGGCGCCACCGTACCGATCTCATTGTAGGCTGACTGATACCGGTATCCACCCTTCACATCACAGGCCGTGAGTCCCCAGAAGCCTTCGCTGAACTGATGCTCGGCAGGAGCCGACTCCAGCGCATAGGCACGGTTCATGAGCGTATGGGTGATGTTGCGGACCATGTAGCCGCGACGGACGTGGGCATCGGCCATACGGCGCGGATCCAGCCCAATAAAGGAATAGTGGGAAAGAAACATGCAGCCGGCATAGTCATTGGCGGCCTCAATGGTGTAGCCGTTGCCGGTCTTGGGCTGATACTCTTCCGTGGAGTACCAGAACTGCGCAGCCTCGCGGGAAATGGGATGCGTGGGGGATCCGAGAGCCAGTACATAGGCCACCATAGCCTCGTTGAAACCGGAAATCTTCATGCCCATGCCGAAATCTGCCGTAGGACTCCAGTGCCAGTACAGCCCGTTGTTCTCGGAACGGGTGAACCAGTGCCAGTCCACGTCATGCCACAGTTCGGTAATGACGTCGCGCAGCGCTTTTTCCTGCTCCGTATCCGCGGCAAAATAGGAACGGGCTATGAGCAGCCCCTGCATCATGAATGCCGTTTCCACAAGATCGGCGCCGTTGTCCTGCTCGCCGAAGGACACGGTTTTGCCCGTTCGACCGTCGAGCCAGTGAGGGAAGGCGCCATGGAGATTCTTTCTGTCCGTCTTGTCGCGCAGGAAGGTGGAGATTTTGAGCACTCGCGCTGCCGCCGCCTCGCGGGAAATCCAGCCGCGTTCGGCCGCAACCACTATGGCCGCCACACCGAAACCAGAACCGCCGATGGTGGCCTGTCCCGTTTCCTTGTTGCGGCTGTCTTCATAGGCAAGGCCGGATTCCGTAAACGTATGCTCCCACATGTAGCGAAAAGCATCGTACTGCAGCCGGTCGAGCAGAAGACGATCCTTTCTGAAGGCATCGTCGGGCGTGAACTCGTTCAGCTTTGCCGCATCGTCCTGAACGGCCTCAGGCTGAGGCTGAACGGCGGCCGTCTTCTGCTCCTGCGCCGCAAACAGAGAGCAGGGAAACAGCATGACGGCAAAAGCCAAGGCCAGAAAAACACGTTTTCTCAGATTCATAACCATCCACCGAGGTTGAAGGCATCTCTTGGCAAAACGCATCTTCATGAAAGACGCGCCGGAAGTGTACGGGGACTCTCCCCAGCGATATAAGTAGCCGCAATCGCCTCTCTTCGCAAGCAAGGCATAAGGACAAGCTCTTACGCAACAACGAGAGCACGTCGCTTTGAAAGGCGTGCCTCCTTTCATGCCGGATGCAGGAATACCGATCGCCGCCGGGCATTATGGAAAACTTCGGAAACAATGCACGTTGAAGATGAGGCTTCCCGTAATATGGACGAAAAAAAAGGGGAACCACCGTAGTGGCTCCCCCATATGCGCTATGTGGAAAACGCTTACGCCTGAGCTTCGGCAGGAGCTTCCGCAGCCTGCTTGGTCAGTTCGATAATGGCCATCGGGGCGCAGTCGCCGCGACGAGGCATCGCAAGCTTCACCACGCGGGTGAATCCGCCGGGAACACCGGCGAAACGGGGAGCGATTTCGTCAAACAGCTTCTGCACGAGCTGATGGCTGCCCAGTTCGCGGTAAGCGAGGCGACGGGCGGCCACGTCGTTGCGACGAGCCAGAGTAATGAGAGATTCGACCACACCGCGCAGCTCCTTGGCCTTGACCTCGGTGGTGCGAATCCGGCCGTGCGTAAGCAGGGCCTTGGACATATTGCGAAGCAGAGCCTTGCGAT
>CALUPL010000093.1 GCA_944322635.1 uncultured Mailhella sp. | reverse complement strand
ATAGTATACCTTCTCTGTCCCCTTCCCGGAGATTCGTGCTTCCTCCCGATAATACACTCCGGGATATTTATCGACCTTGATTCTCTTCGCCATACTCTCCTCCATTTTCCAACCCTATTTCCAACCTGGACAGTCAAAATAATGCCAAAGCTTGAAAAATGAGGCAAGATATAACATTTATAACTATCTAAAAATACAAGATAATAAAAATATATGAAAAATAGTGAAAAATACGGACGTCGGACTTCTAAGCAGTGGGTCGCAGGTTCGAATCCTGCTAGGCGCACCATCAAAAATTCAAGGACCTGAGACTATCGTCACAGGTCCTTTTTTCATGCACGCAGGAGCTAGTCGGCGTGCTCATAACGGCATTTGCAGTGAGCACATTTTCCACAGCAACGATGCCCCGTCTTGCCGTTTCCGGCCTTCCCCTGTTCCGATGCGCCGTGCGTCTTCTCTCGATTGACGATCAGCACACGAGTACCGTCCGGCGCCATCTGAAAACCTTTTTCCCCCATGAAAAACAGGGACTCACGGGGTACGGGTGTGCAAACAAGTTTTGAGCTGAGCACCCGACGTCCCGACGGATGCACCTGGTCCAAGCCTTCCGTATCGACGAAGACGCGCCCTCCCGCAGGATATTCCCGGCAGAAAAGATCCAGCAGACTCTCAGCCGCCGTGTCATTAAACCCCCCGCTTGCTTTAATGTGAAGATTTCCGTTGCTGTGTCTGAAGTGCATGGCAAACTCCATACGCGCTCCTTCTCTGTTTCACGGGCTGTCGTTGCCGTGAACAGGCTTGTTAAAAAATTTCGCAGAGGTCCAAAACCGTTTTTTGAAACGATATAAAAATTGAAAATGAATGTCAATTTCAATAAATGCTTTTTTCTGAAAAACCAAAATTTTTACCAAACTTTCCATTTTGCTTCTTCCCCGGACATTTTTTGAAAAAACGCAGCCAAAAATAACTTAATTTATTAAAATAACTTATCATTTTATTTTTTATTTCATATTAAAAAATGTGTCATCCCGCATCTGCTCTGATTTTTTATTCCGGAAAATGTTCAACCGATTGCTTGACAGTCATGGCTCATCCTGCTAATTACACACCTCGCCGAGAGACGAAATTGCTCATGTAGCTCAGTTGGTAGAGCGCATCCTTGGTAAGGATGAGGTCATCAGTTCAATTCTGATCATGAGCTCCACTTCTTCTCATCTTCGGTACCAGAGTCGGGATGTAGCGCAGTCTGGGAGCGCACTTGAATGGGGTTCAAGGGGTCGCTAGTTCAAATCTAGTCATCCCGACCAGAATTTCAGGGAGTTACGGTTGTTGTCGTAACTCCCTTTTCTGTTTTCTTCCCTCCTTCCACTCGCCGGCCTGATCTCATCGCAACCTCTTGCCTCTCATGTCTTTCTGTTCTTCCCCTCTGTCTGCCTTCCTCCCGCAATCTGCAGTGCGCAGGAGCGAAGCCCTGTTTTTCCACAACTGCGCCGCCCTCTCCTGTTCCGTTCGCTCAAAATAGCGCTCGGAAACCTTGCAAAGGCTTTTCCCCTGTCAGACCACAGGATTTTCCCCGCATGCCCGTCCCGATACGACGGCAGGTTCATGCCATGCCGCCATATCCTCCTTTTCCCCCCTCTTCTCTCTCAACACCTTTTCATCTTCCCTGATTGCCTTCTCCTTGTTCTGTACATTTCCTTCCTGCATAACTTACCGCCCAACTATCCTCCTTCCTGTTCCATGGGTCATTCTGTACTTTTCGGCATGTTTTTCCTTCGGGAACACGTTGTATTTTGCAGAGGCATTGTGTATATTTTCTTCATCTTATGCGAGGTTTCGTCATGCCTGAATGTTTCCGCACCATCCGGTCGCTTCTGCTTCTTCTTACTCTTGTCTTTCTGATCGGCGGAGGATACGCCAAGGCAGAAGAGAAAGTCTGGCGAGTTTTATATGTGGAAGGCGGCCCTTTCTCCAATTATCAGCAAACCCTTGCCCAGACGGCGCGCGGACTCGAAAAGCTGGGACTCATCAATAACGGCCAGGTAATGATTCCCGAAGGTACGGAATCGACGACACAAATGTGGCAATGGCTTTCGGATCACGCAAAAGGACGCATCCAGTTCCTTCGAGACGGACACTACTCCGCTGACTGGGATGTCACAGCCCGCCAACACATGAAAGAAGCCATCATTGATCGTGTCCGCAATCGCAAAGACGTGGACATGATTATTGCCATGGGCACATGGAGCGGCCTCGACATGAGTTCCGAAGACCTGGGAGTTCCGGTCTTTTCCATGAGCGTAACCGACGCCGTCACTGCGGGAATCGTAAAATCGGCCGAGGATTCAGGCAAAGACAACGTTCATGCTCAACTTGAACCCGGTCGATTCCGTCGCCAGATTTCCATGTTTCACGAAATATTCCACTTCAAAAAACTCGGTGTTCCCTTTGAGGATACTCCCGAAGGACGAAATACCGCCGCCATGGATGAAATAGAACAGACGGCGAAGGATCTGGGCATAGAACTGGTGCTCCGCTCCGCCCCTCTCGACCTTCCCGATGCCGCCCAGGCTTTCAACAATCTCAAAAAATGTGTGGAAGATCTGTCACGGGAATCCGATGCCATCTATCTGACTTACACTTCAACGCCCATGGAAAAAATTCCAGAACTCATGAAGCCCATCATTGAGGCGGGACTTCCCTCCTTTGCCCAGGCCGGACCGCAGCTTGTGGAATACGGCGTGCTCATGAGTCTTGCCCAGGCAAGCTTTACCGACATCGGACAATTCGAAGCGGATGCCATTGCCGCCGTCATCAACGGCAAGAAGCCGCGTGAAGTCAATCAGATCTTTGAACCCGAACTGGGCCTGGCCATCAATCTGAAAACAGCCATGCGCATAGGCTGGAACCCGCCACTGGAAATTCTTGCAGCCGTAGATGAGATCTACCAGCAAATTCCGGCGGTGCGGTGATGCGCCAGCTTCCCCTTCGCAGACTCTTCATCGGCGGCATATTCGCGCTGCTCTGCGCACAGCTTCTGTACGGAACGCTCATGCTTTCCGCACTCTACAAGCAGTATCAGGAGCCGGTTTTTCAGATAAACGGTCTTATATGCCAGGACATTGCCGATCATCTCGGTTTTCTCGTTCGTGTAGGTAAAAGTCTGCGTCCAAAAACACTGGAACGTTTTCTCTCCCAGTATCATACCCGTACGGAGGCGGAAAACATTGCCGTTACCGACACAGATGGCAATGTCATCCATCAATGGGCAAAAAACGGACCAGACCGCATTGTTATACCGACGGATGCCAAAACTGTCTTCGGGCAGGTGCAGAAATTTTCCACAAAAGACGGCTTCTGGACAACCTGTGCCATTGTGGGAAGAAACGGAACTGCAGCCGGTCATGTTTTTCTGGCGCTCGACAAAGAACGTATTTCCGACCTGCTGGCCGATGCAGCTCGGGGGCAGCTGCTGCTCTTTCTGGGGGTGACGGCTGGTGAATGCCTTCTGCTGGCTTTTCTGCTGCGGTATTTCGCCTTTCCCCGCCAGTACGCCTCTCCCAGGAACTTTTCCCTGCGTTTGCGTATCTGTTTCATGCTGCCCCTCATTGCCGGGCAGATTTTCATTCTCTTCATGCTCTACTCCCCTCTCTCTCATTTGTATAATGAGGAAATGACCCATACGGGAACCCAGCTTGCAAGGCAGATGACCTGGGATCTCGAGCGCCTCGCCGGCATGGGGCTGCCGGTAAGCGGCATACAAGGCATGGAAGACTGGATGACGGAACGTCAGAAACACGTTTCTACTCTGGGCATGGCCGTTTTTGATGTTGCAGGCAGGCTGCACGCAGCAGCTGACGCCTCTGGAAAACTCTCGAACAGCGACTGGCAGAAGCTGTGTACAGCAGAACGTCCCGTAAAGCTGGACATGCGGCATCCGGCCGACGGCACCCCCATAGGGTCCGTGCAGGTCGTCATGAATCCTGCCACGGCGGGAATCAATCTGCGCTCCGTCATGCTGGACAACCTGACCATGACGGTGGTGGCGGCCCTCTTCCTCTCCGAGCTGCTTTTTCTGCTGCTCATGAGTCGAAAAGGAACGACTGCCATGTCCTGTTCCCCGGAGTTCATGAGGCCCATAATATTTGCCTGCCTCTTCGCCACGGAAATGTCCATGTCCTATGTGCCCATCCGCATAGGAGAACTTGGACTCGAGCTGTTCGGACTTCCACCGGATGTAGTTTCCGGTCTTCCCGTTTCCTGTGAACTTTTCATGGCCGGACTCGCCATGTTTGCAGGCGGATTCTGGAGCCAGAAATCCGGCTGGAAGCCCATGCTGCTCACCGGGCTTGCCTGCGCATGTCTCGGTTCATGCGCAAGCTGGCTCTCATCCTCGGCTCTGCCCTTCATTCTGGCACGGGGAATGTCGGGCCTCGGCTACGGTTTCATCAATCTCTCCGCCCAGGTCTTCGTCATCGCCCATTCCTCCGAAGACAGCAGGGCTCGTAATCTTGCCTTCATGTTCGCAGGTCTTTACGCAGGAACATTGTGCGGCAGTACCATGGGCGGCCTCATTGCCGACAGACTGGGCTACCAAGCCGTGTTTCCGGCTTCCGCCGTCATGCTTGCCCTCACCGTTACGGTTCTTTTCCGTCTGCTGCCACGCGAACCATGGCAGAGCGAAGAAGCAGGTTCCGCCCGTCTCAGTCTCCGCGAAGCTCTGGATTTTCTTTTCGACAGGAGAATGGGCGCGCTCATGATTTTCTTCATCATACCAAACGCCCTCATTACGGTATGCCTGTTCCAGTTCTTCATGCCGCTCTCACTGAATCAGGCCGGCATGTCCCCCGCAACCATAGGCCGTGTTTTTCTTTTGTACTGTGTCATCGTCATGTTTGCCGGGCCTGCCTTCGGCTCCCTGCTCGACCGTGCGAAACACATGGAACGAGCTCTTTTCCTTTCCATGCTCATCGTCTCTCTCAGCGTGATCGCCCTTCTTGTATTTGATGGTCTCACCGCAGCCATGCTCAGCGTAGCTCTCCTTGCCGTGAACACCTCCATAGCCGCCAACGGACAGGGCCCCTACGCTCTTTCTCTCCCTGCGGCACAACGATTCGGCCGGGCTCGTACCATGGGATTCTACAACGTGGCCATGCGCATAGGGCAGGTGCTCGGTCCGCTGAGTCTAGGAATCATGATGTCCGTATGGAACGTTCGTGCAGGGCTCACCGTTCTTGCCGTCGGTACCGCCTGTTGTGCCGTTCTGTTCCTTGCGTTCAGCCTTGCCCGAAAATTACCGCGCTCCCAGGACTGCTGATGCCTCGTCTCATCATAAAAACCGACGTCGTACGCCATAATCTCTCCATCGTGCATGAATTGTGCTGCAAGGCAGGAGCCTCCTGCATGTTCGTTTTTAAGGAGGCTCCGCTCCACCCGGGCCTCACTGCAGACATTCTGAAAGGCTCCCCGATACGCAAACTCGGGCTTGTGAGCTGGCCGGGAAAAGCACTTCCCGTCATTGACGAAGTACAGGTTCACCATGTGTACGCCCCCACTGCCATGCTTGCCGGACAGACCGCCGACTGTTCCTGTGTTTACATCAACTCTCTCTTCACGCTCCACACTCTTGCCCAAAACAAAAACGGACGGTTCCCGCAGATTCGCCTTTGTCTGGAAGCGGGAGACGGAAGAGACGGAGCTTTGGAGGAAGAATTGCCGGAACTGTGTGAATGCGCTCGCAGATTCGACCTTTCCGTTCGCGGCATTGCGGTAAACTTCGCCTGCCTGAGTACGGAAGCCCCCACGCTCCAGCATCTGCAAAGCGCCGTTCAGGCTCTGAACAACATCCGCCGCCTTTGTGTGCCTGAAGCCGATGTTTCCGCAGGCGGCACGGACATACTGGAACTTGCCGCGCACTCTTCTCTACCTTCCGACATCGGGGAAATCCGCTGCGGAACAGGAATAACGCTCGGAGTGTATCCGCTTTCCGGTCGCCCTATTCCAGGTTCAAGACAGGATGCCTTTCATCTGGAGGCGCAGATTCTGGAAAACCGCATGAAAAAAGCACGACGAATGGCTCTTCTTGACATGGGTACGTTTCATACGGCCCCCGAGAACCTTCGACCTCCCTTTCCCGGCATGATCTTTGCCGGTGCATCGTCGGCATACATGTCCTTCGACATAACCGACTGCCCGGAATCACTGCGCGAGGGACAGACACTTTCTTTTTTCCCGGATTATCATGCCCTTTCAAGGGCGCTTTTCTCACAGGCTCTTCCCATCTGCACGGAGAAAACATGAACGATTTTTTTCTGCGCTCCGCCGGTCCGGATGATCTCAACGACCTCGTAGCCCTGGAACATGACGTGGAACAGGCTCTTCCCAACCGGGAAATGTTTGCCACGGACGAAAAGGAATTCTATGAACCCATCGTTCGGGGAGCCGGACACATTCTGCTGGCCTTCGACACCACAGGGAAGCTTGCCGGCGTGAGCGTCATACGTTTTCCTTCCGCAGACGACCCGGAAAATCTCGGCCGCGAACTTTCCCTGCCACGCGAACGCCTTCTTGCCGTCCGGCACCTTGAATCCGTTTTTGTCCGCCCTGACATTCGAGGGCAACATCTGGCGGAAAAACTCGTGCGAGAAAACATGAAGAGAACTCAGGAAAACGGCCGCACGCTTTCCATGGCTACGGTATGGCCTGGAAATGCAGCCAGTCTGAAGCTTCATCTGAACCTCGGACTCCGGGTTCGAGGTTTTGCCTTCAAGTACGGCGGCAAACCACGCCTCATTCTCATGGACAGCGGCACTATTGCAGAAAACGCCGCCCCTCTTGCTGTACACGCCATGGATTTCGAAGGGCATCGCGCACGGCTGCGCGCAGGCATGGCCGGAATCGCCGTTCAAGTCATGCCGAATCAGCATGACTTTTTCGTGGAGTACAAACCGCTTATTCAGGCATGAGGTCAACGTTTTTCTCTGTCTGCGGGCTGTTCCACCGCGCATTTCCGGCCAAGTTCTTTTCTTCAGCCCGTCGGACTTTTCATGAAAACGAAAAACACCGGAAGGGTCTCCGCACACTTTCCCACAGACTGTCTCCTGCCGGCGTTCCGCATGAAAGACGAGAACTTTTCTTTCCCGTCTTCCGGTCTTCCGTCTGCGTTTTTCCAAATTTCGTTGCGGAAAAGGCCGTGCCTTAAAATCTCGCCTTATTCACACGACAAGGCTCAGGCCCTGCGTTTTCTCGCGGCCTGCCCGACACTGAGCGTTCTTTCTCGCCTTTACTTCGGCGCGCGACGGAAACAGAGCATGGTAATGTCGTCCGACTGCGGGGCGTCTTTTCTGTGTGCCTTAACCGCCGTCATAACTCCATGAAGAACCTCGTCTGGAGAAGCGCCCCGCAGATTCTCCAGCGTGGCGGCAATGCGAGCCTCTCCGAAAAGCTCAAGCTTATCGTTCATTGCCTCGGATACTCCGTCGGTGTACAGCAGGCAGTATTCCCCGGGAGCTATTTCAGCATGGCAGGCTTCATAGTCCATGCCCTGCATGGCCCCGACCAGCGGCCCGCTGGTCTCCGTAAGCATTCGTATGGGCACATTCTTATCCGGATTCACCACAAAGGGCGGGCAATGAGCCCCGCTGGCATAATCGAGTCTGCCGGTCGTGGGGTCGAAAAGACCGATGAACAGGGTCACGAACATGCAGCTGGGATTGTTTTCCGCAAGACGCTCATTGATGCGGAGCATGGCTTCCGAACAGGAAAGCCCTTCGGCCAGAGCATAGCGAACAAGAGTAACTGTCATGGACATGAACAGCGCGGCAGAAACCCCCTTGTCGGATACGTCGCCTATGACTACGGCCTGTCTGCCGTCAGGCGCGGTAAAGAAATCATAGAGATCTCCCCCTACCTCCTTGGCGGGTTCCAGAAAAGCTGCCGCAGAATAGCCCAGACTTTTCGGCGCGCCGTCCGGAGGAGGCAGAATGCCCATCTGAATGTCTCTTGCGGCGTTCAGTTCGCCCTGCATTCTCTGACGGACGGCCAGCGTTTCCACCAAACGGCGTATGTTCTCGTCAAGAGCCTTCACCATGTGGGCAAAGGCCCCCGCAAGCTGTCCAACTTCGTCGGTTCTGTCCACGGGCAGATCGTCAACAATGTCGTTGGAAAAGCCCACTCCCCGTTCCGAACTGAAGTCTTCCCTCGCTATTTCTCCCGCACGACGGGTAAGAAGTCGCAAAGGTGCTATGATGCGCATGGTGAGAACGAGCATGATGAGAAGACTTGCGCCGAGAAGAGCGGCGGCCACGGCAAAAAGATGCCTGGTCAGCTGCTCCGCAGGACCGACGATGGAACCGAGCGGAATGGAGGCCATCACATACCAGTCCATGGCCTTGAAATACGCCAGACGATACAACACGGGATTCTCCGCTCCGGCCGTATCCCCTTCCAGGGCTTCCCCCTTGCGCACCCGCTGAAGCACATCCGGAGGAAGGGAGGACAACGGCATGGGAACGCCCTTCCCCGCGAGTACGCGTCCGTCGGAAGACACTATGGAAATGGAAGCCCCTCGGCTCAGTTCCAATGTGTCCAGACGCTCCTGAATGCCGAGAACCATAAGATTTTCCAACCTGGCTCGACTTTTTTCGGCATCGGCCACAGGAACAGCCAGCACCAGCGTACCGCGTGCGCGCACAGGCATGAAACAGACCAGTACGGGAGTCTCCTGCTCTGCATTCACCGGAACGCGGACCACGGCGAACTGGCCGTCGCTCACGGAATCCCTGTGCGTCAGCATGGAACGCATGGACTGCCCCTTGAAATCCTGTCTGCCGTCTTCCATAACAAGAGCAGTCAGCTTCCCCGAAAGAACGGCTCTTCCCTCCATGTCATAGAAGGCAAGATGAAATGCCTCTGCATCCAGCACGCTTTTCCAGCGCTCAAGACTCTCTTCCGCCTGTCTGTGATTCTCGAGAATCAGCATATCGCGCATCATGGCGGCATACTGACGAAGATCTTTTTTCGACTGAAGAACCGATTCCACTTCGGAAGTCAGCAGATTGAGATATCGGACACTCAAACTGTCTTCCACCAGCATGACCGTGTTGACGAAGGCCTCCCGCTCTCGTTCCATGCCGCTTTCCATGAGGCTTGCGCGACTGAACAGAATGATGGGAACCGCCGCCAGACTTATGGCCGCTCCGACAAGCAGAAACAGCTTGCTCCGCAGGGAAAAATTCATATATTCTCCTCCGCCATGCGCTGCAGCTTCTTACGCAGCCCCTCGCGGGTAATGCCCAGAAGTTCGGCCGCCTTCACCTTGCGGCCTCCGGTCTGTTCGAGAGCACGACGGACGAGCAAGGCTTCCGCCTCCTGAAGATTGAGCGGAAGATCGGCAAGATCACTCTTCACCTTCTCCTCACGCCGGCACAGGTATTCCCGCCCTGCTTCCGATTCCAGAATGCGGGAGGAAAGATGCGAAAGCTCCACCATGTTGCCCGGCGTCAACGCGGCGGCGCGTTTCATTTCATTGTTCAGCTCCCGCACGTTGCCGGGCCACGGATAGCGCAGCAGAAGCCCCTGAACCGCCGCGGACAGAGACAGCCGCTCCCGGCCCATTTCCGCGCAGTATCGTTCAAGAAAGGACTGGGCAAGCAGCAGTATGTCGTCTCCACGCTCACACAGGGGCGGCAGACGAAGCTCAACCACGTTGACGCGATAGAAAAGATCTTCCCGGAACTTTCCTTCCTTCACCGCCTTCTCAAGGTTCACGTTGGTGGCGGAGACAAGAAGTATGTCCACCGGCACGGGATGGGCGCTTCCCACGCGCACGACCTCGCGCTGCTCCAGAACGCGCAGCAGCTTGGCCTGATTGGCAAGGCTCATTTCGGCCAGTTCATCCAGAAAAAGCGTGCCGCCGCTCGCCTCTTCCACCAGCCCCTTGCGGGAAGACACTCCCGTAGCCACGCCTTTTTCTATGCCGAACATGGCGCTTTCAAAAAGCGTATCCGGTATGGCCGTGCAGTTCACGGCAATGAACGGTCCGCGACTGCGCGGCGACTGGTGATGAAGAAAACGGGCCAGCACTTCCTTGCCCGTACCCGTAGGACCGAGAATGAGCGTGTTTATGGGACGCCTGGCAATGGAACGGGCCAGGTCGAAAACCCGACGCATGGGTTCGCTCTGCCCTATGATGCCGTTTCCCGGAGAATACAAGGCCTCCACGCTTTTCTGCAGCTCGTCGTTTTTCTGCACAAGCACTCTGTGCAGAGCCTCAAGCTCGGCATTCTTTGAACGAAGCTGCTGAATGAGCTGAGAATTTTGAAATTCCCTGGCTTCAACCCTCACGAGCATCATGCCGAAAGCCTCGGCAAGGCGCACCAGCTCATCCGGCGCGGCCCCGGTACGGGTAAGATCAAAAAGTCTGTCCGTGTCGGCATGCTGCCCCAGAGCCAGCGCGCCGCAAAGATCCGTCAGCAGCGGCAGCAGACTGTCCGTTCCCTTGCCATCCATGCCTCACTCTCCTTATTTTCTTTCCAGACTCTGCACCCAGCGCAGCACTTCCGCAACCGGACCTATGAGATCCTGCGGAATATAGGCGTTTTCCGTACCGTCACGGAACAGTGCACGTGCCAGAGGCACATTGCGCATGATGGGAATGCCTTCCTGTTTTGCCACGTCCATCATGCGCTTCGCAAGCAGCCCTTCGCCCTTGGCCAGAATGACCGGCAAAGGCGTTCTGCCCTTTTCATAATCCAGAGCCACGGCATAATGTGTAGGATTGGTCACGAGCACCTTCGCCTTTCTCACATTGTCCAGGGAGTTCTGAGCCAGCATTTCCTTGTGAAGCTGTTTGCGCTTGCTCTTGATATGCGGGTCTCCCTCGCTTTCCTTGTATTCCCGCTTCACCTCATCCTTGCTCATCATGTGATTCTGATTGTACTTGTACCGCTGATACAGGTAATCCAGAGCAGCAATGACGCAGAACGCTCCGGCGGCCGTAATGACAAGATCGTTCACAGCCTCCCCCGTCACCGTCCACAGGGAGCCTATGCCGCTTTGAGGCACGCCGAACAGCATGGGAAGATACTTTCTGAGAATGAAGAACACCACGCCGCCGAGCACGCCGACCTTGATGAGATTCTTGACGAGCTCGAACAGATTCTTCATGGAAAAAACCTTCTGAAACCACTTCTTGGGATCCAGATTCTCCAGCTTGGGCATGGCCGCCTTCACGGCAAAGAGCACGCCCGTCTGCGAAAGCGTGCCCAGAAACGCCACGCCCATGACCAGACCGACCACGGGAGCCACCAGCCTGATCGACGAATGAATGACCAGCGGCACGGCCTTGGCCATGGCTTCATCAAAAGGCAGCGTCATGAACTCCATGGGCAGGGACACCATGTTTCTGATCAGTTCAAAAATGTTCTGAGCGTTGGCGGCAAGATACACACCCACGGCCAGCGTCGTAAGCGCCGGAGCTATGTCCTGACTGCGGCACACGTCGCCTTTTTCTCTGGCTTCGCGCAGTCTTTTCGGTGTAGGCTGTTCCGTCTTTTCGTCGCTCATGGCAAAAGCACCTGAAGGTAACGCAAATCCGAGCCGAAGGAATCAAACATGCTCACCGCTCCGGTCATGAGCATGCTGAAATAGAAAATAAGCAGCAGAGAGGCCAGACCGCTCTTTACGGGCATGGCCAGAACGTACACGTTGAGCTGAGAGGCAAAGCGGTTGATGAGTCCGAGGGAAATGTCTGTCAGCAGGCAGGCAACCACAACCGGCCCGGAAAGCAGCACCATGTCGAGAGCAAGGTCGCTCACCTTTTTTGCAAAGAACAGGGGCAGAGAAGGATTTTTAAAAAATGCCGACGGCAGCACGGACGTTACCGGCCAGAATTCATACGCGGCATACACGACGCCGAGAAAGGTGAGAAAGGCTCCCGTGGAAAAAAAAACATACACGGCGCTCTGAAAGAAAAAGGATCCGGTGGGCGAAGTCTGCTCTCCTGCCAGCGGATCGGTTTCCGTCGCCTGACCCGCGCCGCGCTGATTGTCGATGAAAAATCCCGCGCACTGAAGAGTCCAGAACATCATGCCGACGAGAAAGCCCATGAGCATGCCGAGAAAAACCTCTTTGACAATGAGCACGCCGACATGCAGACCGGAAGCAAGCGTAAGGCCCTCCCATGCAGGAATCTGACCGAGAAGCATGGGATGCAGCACCATGTAGCAGGCCAGCACGATGGTGAAGCGGAGCTGGCCGGTCACCAGAGTGCCGCCCATGAAGGGTGCCGTCTGCATGAGCATGAACAGTCTCGGCGTTCCCAGAAGAAACGCAAGAAGATGCTGCTGAGGAGAAAATCCCCAAAATAAACCGGTATCCAAAATTCCGCTTCCTCCGGCCGCGACGTCACGCTCGGCCCCATCTGTCAGAGCAAATAAAAACGGGTAAATATTTCATCGGCATAGCGCAGTATTTCACCGGACATCCATCCTCCCAGCAAAAACAGGGTCAGCACTACGGCAATGAGCTTCACGCCGAAGGAAAGCGTCTGTTCCTGAAGCTGCGTCACCGCCTGCACGAGACTGAGCACTATACCTATGACGGAAGCGATGACAATGGGAGGCAAAGAAATCACAAGCACCAGATACAGGGCCTGAGAGGCATAATCCATGGCAATGCTGTTCATGCCTTCCCCCTATATTTTGATGCGGCTGACAGGTTGCACGGAAATTTCCGGCGTTACTTCCTGATAGGCCATGACGGGCAGCTCGTAGTACTTTGATTCGATGAGACGGCGCACGTAGCGCCGAATGTCCATGGAGGCCATGAGCACAGGCTTTTGCGTACTGCCCCGGAATTTTCCGGCAGCATCTCCCACGGCCTTCACTATGCGCTGGGAAGTTTCCGGATCAAGCGACAGAAAGGCTCCGGCGGAAGTCTGACGTATGGCCTTGCGAATGGTCTCCTCGAGAGAAGGATCCATAAGAATGGCAGGCAGCATGTTCTGCCCACGCGAGTACATGTAGCTTATCTGACGCTTCAGGGCGCTGCGCACATACTCCGTGAGCATGACGACGTCCTTTTCCTTGGGGCTCCACTCAATGAGCGCCTCAAGAATGCTGCGCAGGTCACGAATGGAAATCTGCTCCTGAACCAGACGCTGAAAGATTTCCGCAATGCGCTGCACGGGCAGCAGGCGCGTCACTTCACGAACAAGATCGGGAGCGCGCTCTTCCATGCGGTCGAGCAGATACTTGCTCTCCTGCATGCCGAGGAAGCTCGAAGCATGGCGGGAAAGCAGCAGAGACAGATGATAGGCCAGAATGCGGGCATGAGTCATGCAGCTTATGCCGGCCTGAGACAGACGCTCCATGTCGGCTTCGGCCACCCACAGAGGTTCCACGTCCGGCAGAAAAGGCTCTCCTTCATGATAGGTCACTCCGAGCAGATCGAGATTGACCTTCTTCTCCCTCACGATGACCATGCCCTTTTCCATTTTCCCCCGGGCCATGGGTATTTCGTTGAGATTGAGCACGTAGCCGAGCGAAGGAAGAGAGGCGTTCGGCCGTATGTTGATGCCGGGAAACGGAACACCGAGATCGAAATACAGGGCCCGGCGCAGGCCGGACAGTTCGCTGTTGAGCGAATCGTAGTCCATGGACTCCCCTATGTCGGGCGCAATGTCCAGAATGATGGGCACCGTGGGCGAAAAGTCATCCTGCGGCCCAGAGGCGGAACGTGGCCTTTTCTTTTCCGCCGCAGGAGCAAGAGAACGAGTCAGTTCCGCCTTGCCGTCCGGCTTTTCCGGCGCGGAGGCCAGCCGTTCCAGCACATAGCCGAATCCGCCCACGGCAAAGGCGAGCGTGAAAAGCTGAGGCTTGGGGAATCCGGGAATGAGGGCAAAAAGAAATATGAGAGCGCCCGCCATCTGCAGAGCCTTGGGCTGACCGAAGAACTGCTGTCCTATCTGAGCGCCCACGTTGTCGCCGCTGTCGCCGGAACGGGTGATGAGAATGCCGGCCGAAATGGAAACCAGAAGAGAGGGAATCTGCGAAACAAGGCCGTCGCCTATGGTGAGAATGCCGTAGGTATGCAGGGCTTCACCGGCCGTCATGCCGTGCTGCGTAATGCCTATGATGGTTCCGCCCACAATGTTGACCACGGCAATGATCATGCCGGCAATGCTGTCGCCCTTGACGAACTTCATGGCGCCGTCCATGGCGCCGTACATCTGACTTTCCAGCTGAACGCGGTTTCGCCTGTTCTGAGCCTCCTCCATGTCGATGACCCCGGCGCGCATGTCGGCGTCTATGGACATCTGCTTGCCGGGCATGGCATCCAGGGTAAAGCGTGCGCCCACTTCGGCCACGCGTTCCGCGCCCTTGGCAATGACGAGAAACTGCACGATGGTCAGAATGATGAAGACCACCGCGCCCACGACGAAGTTGCCCCCGAGAGCAAAGTCGCCGAACGTAAAAATGATTTCACCGGCGTCGGCCTGAAGCAGAATAAGCCGGGTGGTCGTAATGTTGAGTCCCACGCGAAAAAGCGTGGTGAACAGCAGCATGGTGGGAAAGGAGGAGAAATCCAGCGCCGTCTTCACGTACATGGACATCATGAGCATGAGAAACGACAACGTCATGTTCACGCCGATGAGCGTATCCACCAGAGGCGTAGGCAGAGGCACGATCATGAGCGCCACAACGACGACCAGCAGCATGACCATGGTTATGTCGTTGTGACGGGTCATCAGCCTGACCCCGAGCGAGGCCTTTTCCATCAGGCTCATGCGTTTTTTCCTCCGCCGGAAAGAAAGAAATATTCGTCCAGAGCGGCACGGGCCTCCTCTCTCCGGCCTTCCAGCCAGAGCGCCTGCGCCTTCATGAGGTGAAGCACGGCCTTCCGGGAAGAAAGCGTCGCTCCCCCCATGGCTCCGCGCAAAGCCTCCAGAGCCTTTGCCCCGTTTCCCTCGCCGATGGCTACGGCCGCCGTTCCGGCAAGCGCCAGTCTGTCGGGATTGCCTTCCGGCGCAAGATGAGCGAGCGCGGCATACAGCCGTCCCGCCCGCTCATTCTGCCCCATGCGAAGCATCATGTACGCCAGCACATGGAGCGTTCGTCTCTGACTTTCCTTCAAAACCGTCATGTCAGCCTCCTATCATCAGACCGAGATAGGCCTGAAGCAGCTGGCCGTTCTGCAGAAGAGGTTTCAACTCCCGGGAAAGCAGTTCCTGAACGGCAGGGTCGGAGACGTCTTCCAGCGAACTCACGCAGGATTGCAGCGTTTCAGAAAAGACCTCAGGACTCAACATGGATCCGTCGCCCACGTCCGGGCAAAGAGCCCGTTCCACGAGATGCCTGGCATTGCTGGGGGCATAAAGTTCTTCCAGCCCAGGCTCGCTGAGGGCATTGGAGGCAAGTTCCCGAGCACGGGGAAGATTGCCGGAGTCGGGCATATCCATAACGGTCTGGATTCCCAGTGAAGCATCGAGAAGATTGATGGGGGTCGGCATTGATCACGCTCCTGAAAACAGCTCCGGCAAAAGCCGGCATGATTCACTCTCTCCCGTCAGAGAACACCGTGCAGAAGTTCTGCCAGCATGCGCAGCGCGTTTTCAATGCCCGCTGCCGTCACGGCAGTCTCATTCATGCGCGTGAGCAGCACGGCATGACCGGAAAACACCCCGGCAAAAACCGGCATCGGATGCGCGAGTCTGTAGTCGCACAGCTCAAGAAGACGGCGCGTCGCTCCGCCGTCCGGCACGGGGAGAGGCGTCGAAACATAGATGAGAAGTTCTCTTCTTCCATGATTCTCCGCCTTTTCCAGATAAAGCCTGCCCACGTTTTCTATGTTCAGGCAGACAATGCCTTCAGCTGAAAGCGTCAGAGAGTCCAGCCCGATTCTGCGTCCGAAAGCTTCAATTTCGTAATCCAGCATGACCCTATCCTTCCTGGCTCGCCAGATACTCGTCTTCACGCTCGACGGCCCGGTCCACGGCCTCCTGAACGGCATCAAGAACTTTCATGCGGCCCTGTTCGTCATCAAAAAGTGCCACGGGAAACTTTCTGGCCGTATTCAGAAGCTCCTGCAGAAAAAGCACTTCCCTTTCTATATCAGGCGCTCCGGCCTTGGCAAGAATGCCCTCTATCTGCACGGCCCCGATGAAACGCTTGTCCCGAAGCCCTACGATGTCGCCGAGAAGCTCCATGGCCGTAAGCCCCCCCTTCTGTGGCTTCACGCCGTGCACGTTTGCCCAGCGCTCCATCATGGTCTCGCACAACCGGTAGGCGCTCTGGGTCAGACGCACCTTGCCGAGAGAATCGTGCACGCTTTCCAGATGACGCATTCCCATGCTCGGAGTGTCGGCGGCCATGTCGGAACTCAATGCCGAAAAAAGAAAATCCATGGCCTTGTCAAAATCGGCGCCGTACTTATCAACAATGTGGGCAAATACCTCGTTTACCGAAGAAAATTCGCAGACCGTCTGCCGGTAGAAGTCCCGCATCTCGTCGCGGCCGCCGAGTTCGCCGAACCCGGCGGCGGCAAGAGCACCCTGAATGCCCGCGCGTATGGCCGGGCCTTCCTGCGCTTCCATGTCGCCAAGGGCCGCGTTCACATCGTCAAGCAGGGGCTTGGCCGCCCCTTCGCGACGCAGTTCTTCCTGCATCTGACGGAGAGCCGCCCAGGCGTCGGAAGGATCGGGAAAGTACTCCCGAACCTTGTCCAGAGCACGACGAGAATCGGCACGACTGCACAGACTGTCACGCAGATTGTTGAGCTGTTCGCTCTTGCCGGCCTCATGCATGAGCTCCTGATAGAGCTTCACGCGTTCTTCCTCGGCCTTCTTTATTTTGTCGCGCTCCTTGCGCTCCTCAAGCTCGAAATCGTCGGTGGTGTCTGCAGAAAAGGAAAGTTCCTCGGCGGCATCGGCAAGCAGCGACTCCGGAGACGGAACCTGCTCAACGGAATTTCCCATGAAACTGCCGCGCACGACGGAAGTTTCCGTCTGCTGTGCCGCTGCTCCCGTCTGAAAATGACCGGATATGGAATCGATAGCCATGATATGCGCTCCTTCAACACCGCTGATCATGCAAAAAACATGCCATAGCCGATGCTATCTGCAAAGCCACAGGCTTTTGCCGTTGCAAGCCCCAGACGGCTCTGGTAGTATGACGAAAAGCAAAAGGCATGGCAACACGATTCCCACGTCTGCCAATAAAATTGGCATATCGGCAACATTATTTACCTGTTTTTTCCCGGTGCTTCCAGGAAAATACAAGTATTCGATGTTGGCACGCTTATTGCATGAAACATGATGAGCGCCGCATTGCGGCAATCATTCTGCCCCCATCCCATTCAAGGAGATAACCCATGGCATTCACTGAACAGGATTTCAAAAATCAGAAACAGGAAATAGCCCGCCTGGCCGACGAACTTTCCCGCCTCAACCACATTCTGGCCGATCAGAAAAAGGCTCTCGGCCTGCCTGAAGACGAAGCCGTCACCGTGGCCGATTCGGAAATGACGCCGGAACTCAAAAACGCCATGGACGCGGCCATGGAAAAGGCAAAGCGCGAAGGCGAGGCCAGAGCGGCTCAGGCAAAGCTCTCTTCCGGCTCCTCCGCGCCGTCCTGCCGCTCCCGTCGCGGCGCCATGACCGTCTAAGCTTTTTTCGTGCCTGTTTCGACAGGCATACTCACGAAGGAATACAATAATGTCTCAGGTCAGCAATACGAGTTCTCTTTCCTCCATCATGGACACCATCGATCTCGGCCCCACCGGCAGCGTGCAGATGATGTTCGCCAAGCTCCAACTCGCCCAGTCCGAAATCTGCAAGGCTCAGGCTGAAGGCTACATGAAGCAGATAGAGGAAATTCAGAACGAGCAGGAACTGTGCGCCGAAATGATCGAGCAGGCCAGAAAGCTTCAGAACGACGCAAAAACCAGCGGCAAGTGCACCACCATGCCTGACGAGATGGTCACGTTCTTCAACGATCGCGGACTGTCCTTCGACACGGACGGCAACGACAACGCCCACAGCGCCGATCAGTGGGACTACAATCTGAAGTCCCTGACCAACTATCAGGAAACCGTAGGCAACAAAACGCAGACTCTCATGGTGTATCTGCAGGACTTCATAGGACAGTACAACTCCTATCTGCAGGGCGCGAACACACAGATATCCAACGCCACCCAGACCCTCACCAACCTTGCCCGCGGGCAGTAGGCCGTAATAGGCTTCCGGCTTTTTGTCCCTCATTTCTGTTTGTTCATTTTTCAAGGATTTTCCCATGTCTCAGGTCAACAATACGAGCTCTCTTTCCTCCATCATGGACACCATCGATCTCGGCCCCACCGGCAGCGTGCAGATGATGTTCGCCAAGCTCCAACTCGCCCAGTCCGAAATCTGCAAGGCTCAGGCCGAAGACTACATGAAGCAGATAGAAGAGATTCAGAACGAGCAGGAACTGTGTGCCGAAATGATCGAACAGGCCAGAAAACTCCAAAACGACGCAAAAACCGGAAAGGGAGACTGCCCGTGGGATAAAAAGGCATCCATGATGCCTCAGGCCATGGCGGACTACTTCAAGGAACACGGGCTCAGCTACGACACCA
>CALUPL010000092.1 GCA_944322635.1 uncultured Mailhella sp. | reverse complement strand
ATTTTTGGGAGAGTGAAACCATGACGAAAGCTGAACTGGTCGAGAAGATCTACGCCAAAAGCGGACTTGAGACGAAAGTAAAATCGGAAGCAGCTCTGGACGCTGTGATTTCTGCCATCTCTGAGTGCCTTGCTTCTGGCGATTCCATCACCCTGATGGGCTTTGGCAGCTTCAAGGTTGTCAAGCGCGCACCTCGCACCGGCCGTAACCCTCGTACCAACGAGAAGATTGAAATCCCCGCCTGCTCCGTTGTGAAGTTCCTTCCCGGCAAGGCTCTTAAGGACGCTATCAAGTAACAGCACTCACGGTGTCTGTGGAACAGGCCGCCCGCAATTTGCGGGCGGCCTGTTTTTTAAACGCCAGTAAACGCCGGGCGGAAGCTGAGGGAAGAATGAAAACGCCTTGAGGGGGGCACGGCGGAGGATGTTTGAGACTCCGTATTTCGGGGAGCGGCGTTTTCTGCCCTGTTGTCATTCTGCGCTGCATGACCCGTAACGAGGGCGAATGTCGCCTCGTTTGTCATGAAAACTGTCCGGATGCCTCTCGGAGAAAGTCTTCATTCTTTGCATCTTTGTTTCGTGAGAAACGCATATAAGAAACAATTTTGTTTCAAAGTTTATTGTAGTTTTATATAACATCATGAAATAAATTATTTTTATATTATGGCACGACTTTTGCTTCATCATCGGCAGCAGTAGAAGCAAAGGAGTCCCCGTATGAAAATCAAATCGTTGCTGTTCGGTTTTTCCCTGGTCATGCTGATATCCGGTTCCGCACTCGGAGCTGATCTTCCCAAGGTCACCATTCTGGCTACGGGCGGTACCATTGCAGGCGCCGCGCCTTCGAGCACTCAGCTTACGGACTATAAGGCCGGAGAGCTGACGGCTCAGCAGCTTATCGACGCCGTGCCGTCCATTTCTTCGATTGCCGAGGTTTCGGCCGAACAGATTGCCAATACCGGAAGCGGCAATCTTACCTTCGACGACTGGCTGAAGCTTGCCAAGAGGGCGAATGCGCTTCTTGCTTCCGACAAGTGTGACGGTATAGTGGTCACGCACGGCACGGATACGCTGGAAGAGACGGCCTACTTTCTGAATCTGGTGGTCAAGAGCGACAAGCCCGTAGTCATTGTGGGTGCCATGCGTCCCGCCACGGCCATCAGTGCCGACGGTCCGCTGAACCTGCTCAATGCCGTCGGCGTGGCGGGAGCTGCGGAGTCCAGAGGCAAGGGCGTGCTCGTGGTCATGAACGGCCAGATAAACGCCGCACGCGAGGTGACGAAGACCAACACGCTTTCCGTGGAAACCTTCAAGACTCCCGACTTCGGCATGCTCGGCTACGTGATCGATTACAAGCCCGTGTTTTACCGCGCTCCCGTGCGCAAGCACACCAGGGATACGGAGTTCGACGTTTCCAGGCTGACGACGCTGCCGCGTGTGGACATTGCCTATCAGACGCTGGGGGGCGACGCGGAAATGCACAAGGCGTCCGTTTCCTCCGGTGCGGAAGGAATCATTGAGGCCGGTTCCGGCTGCGGCAGCCTTTCCAATGTTTCCCGTGCGATTCTGACGGAGGCTTCCAAGAAGGGACTTGTCGTCGTACGCAGTTCCCGCACCGGCTCCGGCATGGTTACGCCGAGTTCCAGGGATGCGGAACCGGGATTTCTCACGGCGGACAATCTCAATCCCCAGAAAGCACGGGTGCTGCTCATGATGGCTTTGACGGTAACCAAGGATAAGAAGGAAATTCAGCGCATGTTCGCTACATACTGATGGCAGATGCGGGGCCTGAGCCGCATCTGTCGGGGGAAAACGTGCTCCCCATCCCCCTTGGGAGAGAGCTTCGTCGGGCTCTCTCCCTCTTTTTTGCGAAGACGGTTTTGCAGGCCGTATTTTCGGGGGACGACCAGGAATGCTGAAAAACGCCGGAAAAGTTCTCAGAGGAGCTTCTCCGGCGTTTTTCAGTGGAAGTTTCGGCTTTTCACCGTCCGATTTTTTTCTTCATGGCCTCCAAGGAGAGACCTTCCAGTTTGTGTATGCGAACGAGATAGAGCAGGGCCGCCACGCTGAGTCCGAGAATGAGGGCTATCCAGAATCCCAGAACGCCGAGGGGCGCAGGCGTGAAAAGGTCGGTCATGCACAGAATCCAGCCTACGGGGAGGCTCACCACCCAGTAGGCAATGAAGGATATGCAGAAAATGGCCCGGGTATCGTTCCAGCCCCTCAGAGCGCAGAGCGTGTTGGTCTGCACGCCGTCGGGGAACTGATAGAACACTTCGCATATGAGGAGCAGGCTGGCCATTTGGATGACGGCCTGATCCCCGGTATAGAGAGCCGCTACGGGATAGCGCACGAGATAAATGAGCACGGCCAGTACGCAGGCCATGGCCAGGGTGATGGTGAGCGCGGTGAGTCGGGCGCTCTTGGCGCCTTCCATGTTGCCGGCCCCGAGCAGTGTGCCCACCCGTATGGTGGAGGCCGCGCCTATGGAAAAGGGACACATCCACACGAACGCGCTCACGTTGATGGCTATTTGATGACCGGAGACGGTGGTGACTCCGAGCGGAGAGACAATGAGGGCAATGAGGGCGAACGCCGCGGTTTCATTGAGCATGGCAAATGCGCTCGGCAATCCTATGCGCACCAGTCTTTTGAGGATGACGGCAGAGGGCTTTTCAAGAGCCGGGGCGTTCTTGTCCGTATGGCGGACAAAGAAGAACATGGCGGCGGCCATGAACCAGAAGAGAATGGCCGTGGCTACGCCGCAGCCTGCGGCGCCCATGGCGGGAAGGCCGAACTTGCCGAACACGAAGATGATGTTGAGCGGTACGTTGAGGGCCAGGCCCACGAATCCGGCCACCATGGCAGGACGGGTTCTGCCGTGTCCTTCAAGAAAGCAGCGCTGCACGACAAAGAGCATGAGCGCAGGGACGCCCCAGAGTACGGCAAAAAGGTACTCCGAGGTTTTTTGCGCCAGCATGGCGTCCATGGTGCCCCAACGGGGAATGGTATGGCTGATGATCAGAAATAGGGCCATGAGCAGCAGGGAAATGCCTGCCGCAAGCCACAGCCCCTGCCGCAGAAAGTGCCTGCTTTTTATTCTGTTGCCCGAGCCCAGAGCCTGGGCAACAAGCGGTGTGATGGCCATGATGAGGCCCTGTCCGAACATGGTTCCGGGAATCCAGAACGAAGTGGCCACGGCCACGGCGGCCATATCGACGGTGCCGGCTCGACCGGCGACTACGGTATCCACGAAGGACATGGCGATCTGCGCTATCTGGCCGAGAAAGACGGGGACGGCGAGAAAGACCAGATTGCGGGCTTCCTGTCTGCTGAAATGTCTGAACATGATGGCTCCTCCCGGTGGGAGAGGAGGTCTTGCGGGGAAGAGAAGCCGGTTCGTCAGCAAAGCGGCTTCCCTGTTTCGAACCTCATCCCTTTTACAGGTCAATGGTTTGAAATGAGGCTCCGGCAGAGGCTTTCAGAGGCCGGGTACGTCGGAGCGGAAAAAGCGGGGATTTGTCCCGGAAATGGCTGTCTGATCCGTTTTCAGAAAGGAGAAGCTCCGAATGTTCGCATTGAGAAGCTGCCGATCGGGCATGAGTGTCGGGGCGATCTGAAAGGATGCCGGACAGCGGCGGAGGCTCTGACGGCAGGGCTGCGGAAGGGGGCGGCTTTACAGAAGAATCCCCGATTTCCGGCAGTCTGTGTTCACCGGCAGAGCATTTTGCCGGGCAGGCCAAGCGGGCGGAAGATGCCGCCACGGCTTTCCCGGCAACAGATTGAGTGTTTAAACTCGAAAACCCGTCAGCCGCCGAAGCGGGAGACGGGATCGAGTCCTTGAAGGAAAGACCTTACTTGCCCAGCTTCTTGAGGAGGGTGCGCACGGTGTCGGACAGTTCGGCGCCCTTGCCGACCCAGGCCTGGAGCTTTTCGGTGTCGAGGCTCAGGGTGCCGGGGTTGGTGTTGGGGTTGTAGTAGCCCAGAAATTCCAGCGGACGGCCGTCACGGCGGCTGTCACTGTTGATGGCCACGATGCGGTAGAAGGGACGCTTCTTGGAACCAGAGCGGGTCATTCTCACTTTAACGGACATATCTCACTCCTGATAGGGATAGGCAGCGGGGCTACCTTTTTTTGTTTTTACGT
>CALUPL010000091.1 GCA_944322635.1 uncultured Mailhella sp. | reverse complement strand
ATCACATGCCGGAGTTGCTGTAGCCGGGGATGCGGGCTTTTCGTTCGAGGCGGCGGAGCAGGGTCACGCCCGCCATGGTGATGGCGAAATAGATGAGTCCGGCGGTGATGTAGAGGGGCAGGTGCTCATAGGTGCGCGAGGCCACGAAATGCGTGCGCGCCATGATCTCCGGCGTGCCGAGGGCAAAGCACATGGCCGAGTCCTTGAGCAGAATGGAATATTCGTTGGACCATCCGGGAATGGACAGCCGCAGGGCCTGGGGAAGAATGACGTGCCGGATGGTTTGAAAGTCGGTCATGCCGAGGGCGCGGCCCGCCTTGAGCTGGCCTGCCGGAAGGGACATGATGGCCCCGCGGAATATCTGGGACTGGTAGGCTGCGCTGGTCATGCCGAGCACGATGCACGAGGCGCCTATGGTGCCCACGTCCAGGCCCATGAGGCCGAACAGTCCGTAATAGAAAAGAAAGAGCAGAAGCAGGACGGGAACGCCGCGGAAGAACCATACATAGAAGCTGACCAGAAAGGCGGCCGGTTTGGGGGCATAGACCTGCGTGACGGCCATGGGCACGCCGAGGCAGAAGCCGAGAGAGAGCGCGCCGACGACGAGAACCACGGTGACCAGCGTTCCTTCGAGAATGTAGGGAAAGGCTTCGATGATGGTGGAAAGGATGTGCACTGTTGAACCCGGTTTGTATGAAGAGCTCATGCCGCAGACGCCCGCCGGGAATCTCCCGGAAAAAGAGCGCCCCGCATGAACGCGCGCCCGGCCGGAATGCGGACAGGCGCGGCAAGGGGCAATAAAAAAGGAGACCGGAAAACCGGTCTCCCCGGTCCTGGCGTATTACTTGGCGAGATACTTGGCCTGAAGCTCCTTCCAGTAGGGGTCGGCCTTCAGCTTGCGGTAGCCTTCGTTCACGAGATTGAGCAGTTCCTTGTCGTCCTTGCGGATGGCGACGGCGAAGTTGTCGTCGGGAGCGAAGGTGCCCACGATCTTCACGGGCTTGCCCTTGTTGATGGCGTCGTTGGCGGGAGCGCTGTCGAGGGCTATGGCTTCGATGCGGCCGTTGAGCAGGTCTTCCACGGCGAGAGGAGCGGAATCGTAGAAGCGAAGCTCGTAGCTGAGCTTTTCTTCCATCTTTTTGGTTTCCAGAAGTTCATGCTCATTGGTGCCGCGCTGCACGCCGAGCTTGGTGGGGCCGTGAATGGCCTGATCGGCGGTGAGCTTGGAATCGGCGGGAACGAGAATGACCTTCTGAATGGAGTAGTAGGGTTCGGAGAAGGCCACCACGGCGGCGCGTTCGGGAGAAACGCTCATGCCGGAGCAGACCATGTCGATTTTCTTGTTCATGAGGGCGGGCACAATGCCGTCCCAGTCCATGGGCTGATGGGTGACTTCAAAGCCCATGTGCTTGGCGATCCAGTCCATGGAATCCACGTCGAATCCGGCGGGCTTGCCGTCTTCGCCGACGTAGGCGAAAGGAGGATAGTTGGCGTCGATGCCGTTGACATAGGTTTTCGCCTGGGCGCCGACGGCCATGCAGAGCACGGCGAAGGCCGCAAGGAAGCAGGAAAGACGTTTCATGTGAGCCTCACGAAAAGATTGAAAGTGATGATTTTTCCTGCGAGGGAATATATAGAAAAAAAGCCCGGCAGGCAATACAAAGCCCGTGCTGCGGGCTGAAAGCGGCGCGTTTTGCGTTTGCGGCGCGAAAATGCGGGCGGAGAGGGGGAAAAAGGCGTTTTTTTGCGGGGCTGCGCGGGAAGGAACGGACGGCGGAAGAGAGAAGGCCGGGGACACAGGCGGAAGGGGCGGAACCTGTGTTGTTTCGTCGTCCGGAAAGAGGGTCCTGCGGGAAGGCATGGCGGAAGGCGCGTTGTCGGGCAAGATGACCGGAACCGGAAGCCGGACGGCGCAAGGCAGGCGACGGGAAAGGCCGGGCGTGAGGCGGAGAAGAAGCAGGGCAGGGTTCGTGCGCTGCACGCGGGGAATTGCCCATGGGCCGGAGGAGGGCCGGGACAGGCGGAAAACGGAAAAGTTTGCCGTTGCGGAAGAAAGGCTTTCGGCAGCACGGGTTCCGCAACGGCGTGATCGGCGGAAGGCTCAGTCGTCTTTCGATTCGGCCGCCGTGCCGGAGAGCTTTTCCTTTATCCATTCGGGCACGGCCACGGGGCGCCCCTCGCGGTTGACCACGGCGTGCAGGGTCATGCCTTCGCACAGAAGCTTTGTGCGGTCCTCATTCCAGATTTCGTAGCGGAAGCGAACGGAGGCGCGCCGCCATTCCACGATGCGGGCATGAATCTGAACATGATCGTCATAATGCGCGGGGGAGCGGTAGCGGCATTCCACCTCGCGCACGGGCAGCATGAAGCCCGCTTCCTCTATTCTGCCGTAGCCGAGTCCTGCCTCGCGGCACATGGCGCCTCGGGCGCGTTCAAAAAAATGAATGTATTCGGCGTAATACACGACGCCCATGGCGTCGGTTTCGCCGTAGGAAACGTAGTGGGGAAGCCACACTTCGGCAAAGGTTTCTTCCATGGAATGCGATCCTTGCAAAGGGAATGAGGGTGAAGCGGGAACACGGCGCCGAGTCGAAAAAAGGGCGGCTCCGGAGGTGCGTCCCGGAGCCGCTTCGGCAAACGGCGGCTTTTCACGAGTCAGGCGGGCGCACCAGGGAGAGTCGTTCCGGGGTGCGGCCGCGGCTCGTCTGTCCGACGGCGCGGAAAAGACAAAGGAAGCGCGGCCGCCCTTTCCGGAGGGAGGGGAGCCTGCGCCCGTCTTACATGCCCTTTTTGACCAGCGGCCCGCTCGGGCACTGGCAGATGGGCATGATTTCCACGCGGTTGATGTTGATGTGCGCCGGACGATGCGTGACCCAGAACACGGTTTCGGCAATGTCCTGCGGGGTGATGGGGCTCGTGCCTTCATAAACGCCCGCGGCCTTTTCGGTGTCGCCATGGAAACGGACGATGGAAAATTTGCTTTCCGCAAGACCGGGTTCAATGTTGGTCACATGCACGTTGGTTCCGAGAAGGTCGGCGCGAAGAGACAGGCTGAACTGCTTTACGAAGGCCTTGGAGCCGCAGTACACGTTGCCGCCCGCGTAGGGGTAGTTGCCTGCTATGGAGCCGAGCATGACGATGTGACCGCGGTTGCGTTCCACCATGCCGGGCAGCACCGCGCGCGTGGCGTAGAGCAGACCCTTGATGTTGGTATCGACCATGGTGTCCCAGTCGTCGAGATCGCATTTCTGTGCGGGATCGAGACCGAGAGCCGCTCCGGCGTTGTTGAGCAGCACATCGACGTCGTTCCATTCGCCGGGCAGGTTGCCCAGAGTTTCCATGACGGCGCTTCTGTCGCGCATGTCGAGGGGAAGGGGCAGGAAGGCGTCGCCGAGTTCCTGATGCAGGGCGTCGAGGCGTTCGGCGCGGCGGCCCGTGCCGGCGACGTGCCAGCCTTCGGCCGCAAAAAGACGCGCGGTGGCCAGGCCGAAGCCCGACGTGGCGCCGGTGATGAGAATGTGCTTGGGCATGGAACACTCCTTGATGATGGATGAACGGGGCAACGATAGCCGTTTTGAAGGGTCAAGGCAACCGGAGACCGGGCAAAAGGCCTTTGCAGGCGTTTTTTCGGGGCGCGTGAGGCGGAGACCGGGGAGGAGAACGGACGACGGGGAAAATGCGGACTTCTGCAGACGGGAGCCTGCATCGGAAAAAGGTCCGGACGCGGGTGCTTGACTACGATTTTTCGTCTTATTAAAAAAGGGGTTCCGTCGCAGGACGGGGAACTTTCATACCATGAGAGATGATTGTCGTGGACAGCTTGAAAAACCATGATACGACGCTCGCCGATCTGGAGAGGGTCGAACAGGAAAAACTGGAACAGGAACGCCTGGCCGCCGAAGAGGCCGCTCTTGCCGATGCCGCCAAGAAAAAGGCCGCCGTGTCGTCGGTGCTGTGGTCGGCTCTTCTTACCGTCATCAAGCTCATAGCAGGCATTTCCACCAACAGCCTCGGTCTGCTTTCCGAAGCGCTGCACAGCACGCTGGATTTCGTGGCCGCAGGCATCACCTGCCTTGCGGTGCGCATATCCTCGCAGCCTGCGGACGAGCGGCACCCCTACGGACACGGCAAGGCCGAGAGCCTCGCCGCGCTGGCGGAAACCGTGCTTCTTCTGGTGACGTGCGCGTGGATCATCATTGAGGCCGTGGAACGGCTGTTTTTCTCCGCCGGTCCCGTGGAGCCTTCGTGGTGGGCCTTTGCCGTGGTCATCATTTCCCTTTCCGTGGACATCAGCCGTTCCGCCATGCTGCGCAGAGTGGCCCGGGAGCACAAGTCGCAGGCTCTTGAGGCCGACGCCATGCACTTCACGACGGACATATGGTCTTCGGCCGTGGTTCTTGCCGGTCTGACCTGCGTGGGCCTCGCTTCGTTCGCCGAGCCCGACTCCGTGCTGTATCATGCGCTTACCAAGGCCGATGCCGTGGCCGCTCTCGGCGTGGCCGCCATTGTGCTCATGGTGAGCTGGAACATGGCGCGCAACGCCGTGCTCACCCTCATGGACGGCGGCATGAGCGAACAGGCACGTCTCGTGCGCGCCGCGCTTGCGGCCAACGCTCCCGCCTATGCGGCCCGCAGCGTGCGGGTGAGGGAAAGCGGTGCAAGGCATTTTGTGGAACTTGTGGTTTCCGTGCCTTCCGATCTTCGCGTGGACATGGCCCACGAGATTTCCACCATGCTGGAAAACGTGGTGCGCGGCGTGCTGCCCGATGCCGAAACCACGGTGCACATGGAGCCGGAAGACGAGAACCATCGCGACTTCTACGCCACCTCCTACCGTCTGGCCTCTCTGCACGGACTCATGATTCACAATCTGCGCCTCGTCATGCAGGACGACGGCATGCATGTGGAAGTGCACATCGAACTGCCCGACGACATGTCCCTTTCCGAGGCCCATGAAAAGGTGACGGCCTATGAAACGGATCTGCGCCGCCGCGTGGGCGCGGTGTATGTGGTTTCCCACATGGAGCCGAGAGGCGGTCGTTCGCACTGCGACTCGCAGCCCGTCAGCCTTGACGCCGTGAAGAAGGCCGTGGACAAGGCCCTGCACGACTCCCCCCTGGGAGACGCCCATCATCTGCACGTGTACACCGGCGACGAAGGAACGACCGTGACCTTCCACTGCCGTTCCGACGCGGCCACGGTAGGCGAAGGGCATGCCCTGGCCACGCGCCTTGAAGACGAAATCCGCGCCGAACTGCCCGGCGTGGGGCAGATAGTCATTCACGTGGAACCCAAGCCCGCAAACTAGCCCGTGTTTTCTTTCGTGCGTCATATCCGGGGACCGTACCTCGGAGTGCTCATGCTGCTGGTGTCCATCACGTCCACGCAGCTCGGCACTTCCGAGGCCAAGTTCCTCATGATGAAGGTGGGGCCGGAAGTCACCGTGGCCCTGCGTCTTGCCTGCGCCACGCTTCTGCTGTTCGCGGCCCTGCGGCCGTGGAGGCACATGCCCCGGAAGGGGGAGTGGAAAAGCGTGCTCGTGTACGGCGTGGCCATTGCCTTCATGAACGGCTGCTTTTATCAGGCCATTGCCCGCATTCCGCAGGGCATGGCCGTGGCCGTGGAGTTTTCCGGGCCGCTGCTTGTGGCCGTGTGCTCCTCGCGCCGCTGGACGGACTTTCTCGGCGTCGTTCTCGCCGTGGCCGGGCTTCTGCTCATTCTGCCCTGGTCGGGCCTCGGCTCCGGTCTCGATGTCACGGGCTTTGCCTTCGCCCTTGCCGCCGCCGCAGGCTGGGCAGGCTACATCGTGTTCGGCCGTCGCGCGGGAGTGGGAGGCGTAAGCGCCGCCGCCTGGGGCATGCTGGCAGGAACCTTTGTGGCCGTTCCCTGGGCCGTGATTTCGGACGGAACCCTTCTTTTCCGCCCCGACGTCATTGCAGACGTTCTGCCTCTGGCCTTTGCCGTGGGCTTTCTGGCCTCGGCGCTGCCGTACGGTCTGGAAATCGTGGCTCTGCGCATTGTGCCGCCGCAGGCCTACGGCGTGCTCATGAGCCTGGAACCGGCCGCCGCCGCGCTGTTCGGATTCCTCATTCTCGGCGAGGTGCTTTCGGCCCGCCAGTGGTGCGCTCTTGTTCTCGTCATTGCCGCTTCGCTGCTCGTCATGCGGAAGGCGGGGGAAGAAGCGCAGGCGTAGATTGCGCGGCGTCCTTGCGTCGTCAGCGGCAATTCCGGTTCCGTGGCTTCCCCTGCGCCGAGAGACAGAACGCGCGGAAGCGGAAGACGAAAGCCGGCTTTTCCGCCGTCTGTACCGAGACGGCAGGGCAGTTTTTTCCAAAAGAGCTTTTCCGGCGCGTCCGGAAAACGTTTTTGCGGCGGCAGGGCCGCAACGCCGGCGTGTTTCCGTTACGCGGCGTCCTTGCGTCTGCACCCGCCATGGCGTTTTGAGACGAACGGCAGAAAAATTCCATAAAAAGAAGACCGGCTTCCGTGGAGAAACCGGTCTTTTTTTTTCAGCTGCGCCGGAGGGACATGAGCGAGTCGCTCATCCGGCGCGGCGGCATGGCTCAGCGCAGGTTGTTGGCCTTCAGGTATTCCACGAGAAGATCCGGGAAGTCGGAGAACATGCCGTCCACCTTCAGCTTCTTGAAGGACACGTCGAGCACTTCGTTGAAGTCCTTGAAGCCCTTGGGCAGGGAATCCTTGCGCAGCGTCCAGGAATGCAGCTTCATGCCGTTCTTGCGGGCAAGATCTCCGAGATCGGAGAGCGTGTAGCCCTTGCCGTCGGCCGTGGGCACGGCGAGAAGATTGAAGTTGGGAGCGTAGATGGTGGCATACTTGGAAACTTCCTTGATGCCCTCAGGCGTGGTCAGCCACTTGTGACGGGCCTTGTCGTCCTTGGCCCCCTGTCCGCCGGCGGTCACTAGCATGCACAGCTGGCCCTTCCAGCCGAGTTCGCGGGCGCGAATCACGGCCTCATAGTCGAAGATCTGAAGAATGGCCTTGCTGTCCGGGCTGTTGTAGCCGAACTTGGTCATGGTGTCGATGGTGGCCTTGAGAATGTCCAGTCCCTGAGCTTGGAAGAAATCGGGTTCCTTCACTTCCACGTACACGCCCACGTTCTTGCCCGTGGACTTGTTCAGGCCCTGAACCTGATAGAATTCTTCTTCAAGAGAGGGAATCTGGTAGGCGATGGGCGAGTCGGGGAAACGACCGGGGAACACGGCCTTGCCGGTTTTCGGGTCGAAGCGTTCGGTCACGCGCAGGCTGCGCAGTTCGTCGAAGGTGAAGTCGGAAGCGTAGTAGCGGCCGTTTTCACGATGACGATTCGGAAATTTTTTGGCCACGTCGGTGGTGGTATCCACAAGAATGTCGTGCATGACCATGAGCTTGCCGTCCTTGGTCATGACCACGTCCTGTTCCACATAGTCCACGCCCATGGCGTAGGCCATGGCTTTGGCGGGCAGGGTATGCTCGGGCAGATAGCCGCTCGCGCCGCGATGGGCGGCAACGTCGGGCCTGTAGTCGGCGGCATCGGCCGAGAGGGGAAGCAGAAGGGCCAGGGCAAGGGCCGGGGCAAGAAGCGTTTTACGCATGGATACTCTCCTGTTGCAACGTGAACCGGAGGGGACGCACGAAATGCGGTTTCGTGGCCGGATTGACTCGCCTATAACACATTGCGCTGTTTACGTCCAGATAAGAGCGTCGTTTTTTTTCTTGACGGCTCTGTAAGCAAAAGACTTCTTGCAGTACGAAGCGATGACGATGGGGAAAAAAAAGATACGACTGAGCACTCGCCGCATGAAGTGTCTTTTTTTCACAGTTTTTTCACAGAGAACATGCATGGCAAAAAGCTGTCCGGCATTGCCGCTTTTTGCGTTTGACGGATAAAAAAGGATTTCTTTTCGCAGAGATGGAAAATCATGACCGGCAGCGCGCCTTGCGGCGACAAGCGCTTTTTCCCGCAGAACGGGACGGCCTGAGCCGACCGTCCGGCACGGCTGCTGAAAAGAGAAGGGGCGGAAATCCGCCCCTTCCGCAGCGGGGCCGTGCCCCGTGCCGTTTTGTTTCTTTTATTTTGCCGCGTGCTTTTTCCATGCCACGGAAAGAATGCCGTCGAGAATGGTCCAGGGGTTGGGCGGACAGCCCGGAACGTACACGTCCACGCTACCCTCGGGCAGCACGGATTCCACCCCGCCGCAGCCCTCGCGGCTTCCCTTGAACGTTCCGCCCGAAATGGCGCACGCGCCCACGGCAATGACGATTTTCGGTTCCGGCACGGCCTGCCAGGTGTCGAGAAGGGCGGCGCGCATGTTTTCCGTGACCGGGCCGGTGACGAGTATGCCGTCGGCATGCCTTGGCGAAGCCGCGTATTCGATGCCGAAACGGCCGAGATCGTAGATGAGCGTGCCGAGCACGTTCACATCCGCTTCGCAGGCCATGCAGCCGCCCGCGCTGACCTCACGCAGCTTGAGCGAGCGGGCAAAGAGCGAGAGATCGCGTTTCTGCGTTCCCCGGGCCTGCCGGATGCCGGGCTGTTCGATGTCTTCCGGCGCCTTTCCGCGCACGATGAGAGCCTCGCGGGTGTAGGCGGCAAGACGGTGTTCATGGGTGAAGGTTATCTTGCCTTCCGGACAGGCCTTTTCGCAGGCGCGGCAGAACAGGCAGCGGCCCATGTCGAGTTCCGGGCCTTCCGCGGTTATGCGAAGCGCGTTCGTGGGACAGGCCGCAAGGCAGGCGCGGCCTTCGCAGCCCTTGCAGGAGGTCGGCTCCAGGGAGGGCAGACCAGCGAAGCGCGGACTTATGGAAGGCGAAACAAAGGGATAGTTCAGCGTGCGGTAGCCCTGATGCAGGCGTTCTCTTATGATGTCGAACATGGTGTTTTCCTATAGATCGTGCCCGCAGTAGGACAGGTTGAAGCTCTTGTTGCACAGCGGAAAGTCGGAAATCTGTTCGCCGCGCAGGGCCATGGCGAGGGCGAACCAGTTGTGGAACGACGGGTCGATCACCTTGTAGGCCAGCCATGAGCCGTCCTTTCCGGTAATGCCCACGTGGCACACTTCGCCGCGCCAGCCTTCCACCTGCGCCACGGCAAGGCGCGAGGCAGGCATGGCTTCGGGAACGGAAACGCGGCAGGCTTCCTCGCCGCTGGAGAAGCCGAGCTGCATGAGATCGGCTTCGGCCGAGGCGGCGGAGTCGTTCAGCTCGTCGCTGCGCAGAAGCGTGCGGGCCAGCACGTCGCCCGTGGTGCGCATTCTCTTGTGGAGCGTGCCGTTGTCGAGGTCGCACAGCGGCCAGTCCATGCGCGCGTCCACGGCCACGCCGCAGGAGCGCGCCGCCATGCCCACGAGACCGAGCGCACGGGCGTCTTCAAACGATACCCTGCCCGTGCCGGTGAGCCTTGCCAGCACGCTGGAGCTTTCCAGCATGACGTCCACGGAGCCGCGCGCATCGCGGTAGGCCGCGCGCAGCCTTTTGGCCAGCGAACGGCAGAGTTCGGCATCAAGGTCCCACTTCACGCCGCCGGGGCAGAGCAGGTTGCGTCCGAAACGGCTGCCGCACAGTTCCGAAGTAATGTTGAGAAAATCGCCGGTAATGCGTCCGTTCCACGCCGAGGTGGGCAGAAAGCCCGTGTCGCCGCCTATGGCGCCGAGGTCGCGGGTGTGATTGGCCAGACGCTCAAGTTCCAGCGCAAGGCGTCGCAGAATGTGCGCTCTGTCCGTGACTTTCACGCCGGAAAGTCGTTCCACCACGGTGCAGTAGGCCGTGGCGTGCCCTATGGCCGTGTCGCCCGCCATGTTCTCCATGATGGGCAGCACGAGCCTGGCAGGCGAGGTGAGAACGAGATGCTCCGCATCGCGATGCTGAAAGCCCAGCTCTATTTCCAGATGCATGACGTTTTCGCCGTAGCACTGAAAGCGGAAATGCCCCGGTTCTATGACGCCTGCGTGCACCGGTCCCACGGCCACTTCGTGCACTTCGGCGCCTTCCACGCGGTAGTAGTCGGCCTGACCGGGGCCCGGACGGGCGTTTCTTTTTCCTCCTTCGGCCGGGCGGAAGCGCACGGGCTTGAGCCACGGATGCCCTTCGGGTCGGATGCCCCAGGTTTCAAAGAGTTCGCGTTCGAAAAGATGCGCCTGCGGACATTGCGGCGTCATGGAATCGTAGGCCCTTCCGGGCAGGGCGCGCACGGCGTCGAGCAGTCTTGCCGAGGCGTCGGCAAGCAGGCAGACCACTTCGGTGCCGGAGGGCGAGGGCACGCCGAAAAGGGCCAGCAGACGCCAGTTCCTGCGGCAGCGTTCCACGGCAAAGGAGCACAGCGCATCCATGGAAACAAGGGGAATGTCGTTCCAGGCGACGGATTCTCGGTAATTGAACATCAGGCCCCCAGAAGCGCGGCGGCGCGGTTGAGCGTTTCCACGAGCCAGTCGGGCACGGCAAGGCCGAGGCCGAGCACCATGAGACACAGCACGGCGGGCGGAAGAACGCTGAAGAGGGATTCACGGTAGTCCATGGGAACGTCGTGCGGGGGCGTGCCCTGCACCATGCGCAGCACGGGAATGGACATGCCTACGAAAATGACGGCCAGCGCGGCGAGATACACGAAGGCCACGCCAAGTCCCGCATGGGCGAAAAGTCCTTTCAGAATGGTGAACTCGCTGATGAACAGGCCGAAGGGCGGGGAACCTACGATGGCGAGAAAGCCCGCCGTCCACAGGGCGCCGGAAAGAGGCATGTCCTGCCGGAGTCCGCGCACGTCGTAGCTGGAAAGCGAGTGGTAACGGGTGAGAATGTTGCCTGCCACGAGAAAGAGCATGCACTTGGTGAGCGAATGGCACACGGCGTGCAGCAGACCGCCGAAGAGCGCGCCTCCGCCCACGCCGAAGGCCAGCGCGAGAATGCCCATGTGCTCCACGCTCGAATAGGCGAGAAGACGCTTGTAGTGGCCCTGTCCCACGATGAACACCGCAGCCGTGACCATGGACAGAAGGCCGAAGAACACGAGAAGCTGTCCGCTGAACTCGCCGAGACCCGCGGCGCGCATGATCTGATGTCCACGCAGAATGCCGAGCAGGGCGCAGTTGAGCAGCGCGCCGGAAAGCATGCCCGACACCATGGAAGGCGCCTGACTGTGGGCGTCGGGAAGCCAGGTGTGCAGCGGCGAGAGTCCCATTTTGGTGCCGTAGCCCACGAGCAGGAAAATGAAGGCGGCCTTGAGCCAGAGCACGCGATCCGTGCCTTCGATGCTCCGGGCCTTTTCCATGAAGGCGGAAAGCTGATCCATGCCTTCGGGCGAGGCCGCGGAGGGATTGTGGAAGGCCACGCTCATGAGAATGTTGCCGAGCAGCGCAAGAGCGATGCCCACGGAGCAGATCATGAGGTATTTCCAGGTGGCCTCCATGGAGCTTTGATGCCGGTGGAAGTAGATGAGCGGTGCGCTTGCAAGGGTGGTGAGCTCTATGCCCACCCACAGTGCGCCGAGATTGGCCGTGGTGGTCACGAGGGTCATGGCCGCCACGAAGAAGCACAGGCAGGAGAGAAAGCGCGTTTCCGGGGCGTTGGTGAACAGCTGGCCTTTCTGAATGTCGCGCTTGACGTGTTTTTTGTCTTCCTCGCGCAGGTAGCCCACGGCATACACGGAGGCCGCGGTGAAGAGCACGGCGGCCAGCATGAGAAAGACGGCGCCGAGAATGTCGGGCTGAAGCAGACCGAACAGCGCCGTGGGATGCGCTCCTGCAAGCAGCTCCCTCAGCGTGAGCGAGGAGAGCGCAAGATGAACAAGCGCGGTGACGACGAGCAGCGCGCGGCGCGGCCACGGACCGGGAACGAACATGAGAAGTCCGGCCAGAAGCGGGACGAGAAGAAGCAGGGCGAGAGTCATGTCAGTCCCTCAGATTGCGGAAGCGCGCCACGTCGATGGAGTCGAACGCGCTGCTTATGTGGTTGATGGCTATGGCCATGACGAAGACGGCGGCGAAAACGTCGAGCAGAATGCTGAGCTCGAACCATACCGAGCCTTCGGTCATGAGCGGAATGCCGAGAATGAAGATGCCGTTTTCCACCACGAGGTATCCCGTTACCTGGGCGAGCGCCTTGGCGCAGCCCACCACGAGAATGAGTCCGCAGAAAAGCGTGGTGAGGGCCACGGGAAAGAGCAGCGGCGGAAAGAGATCGACCACGGCAGGAATGCGGCCTTCCAGCCACAGCGAGAAGGCCAGGCCCGCGAGACCTGCGGCCAGAGGATACATGCGGCCGAGACGCGGACGCACCATGGGCTCAATGCCGAGCTTGTGGCACACGTGGCGCAGAAACACGGGAAAGCCCACGCCCTTGAGCGCGAGAACGGCAGCGGCGAGAAACTCGTGTTCCGCGTCGATGGCGCCGTCCACGGGCAGAAGCAGCAGCGCGGCAAGCAAAACGCCCTGCACGGCGGAAAGGCGTATGAGCATGAGAATGCGTCCCGACCAGAGCATGATGAGGTCGGTGACGAGCAGCAGAAGAATGACGAACTGGAAGAGCGAGGACATAGACTACCGCACCAGAGTCAGAATGAGAACAAAGGCGGCCACGGAACCGGCCAGCCCGACGAGGGCGGGCACGACGTGCATGCGCAGGCGTGCCATGACGGATTCTATGACGCCCACGGCCGCAGCACAGACGAAAACGCCGAGAATGGACGAGAGCGTGTGCGCCCATACGGGCATGACCGGAAGGACAAGCCCCGTGAGCAGCGAGGAGAAGAGCCACAGCTTGACCGCCGAGCCGTATTGCACGAAGGCCATGTTCGGCCCGGAGTGATCGAGCACCATGACTTCGTGAATCATGGTAAGCTCAAGGTGCGTGGTGGGGTCGTCCACGGGAATGCGGCAGTTTTCCACAAGCAGCAGCACGCCCATGACGAAAACGAGCATGATCAGTTCGGGGCGTCCGTTCAGCCAGGCCAGAGGGGAAAAGCCGTTGAACAGCGTGGAGAGCGAAAGTTCCCGGGGCACGCCGAGGCTTTCGGCCGTGGTGATGAGGGCCAGCAGCGCGAGAAAGAGCACGGGTTCGCCGAGCGCGCCGAGAAGGGCCTCGCGGCTTGCGCCCATGCCTTCGAAGGGAGAACCCGTGTCGAGCGCGGCGAGCACCGTGGCAAAGCGGCCCATGCCGAGAAGATAGGCGCACAGAATGAAGTCGCCCTGAAAGGCGAGAGGCGAGGCCGCGCCGCCGAGAGGCAGCAGGGCGAGAGCCGCAACGGACGAGATCATGGCGATGACCGGCCCGGCGGAGAACACCCAGGTCGTGCCTTCGCCGAGAACTTCCCCTTTGAAGAGCAGCTTGAAGATGTCGTAGTAGAGCTGCAGCAGCGGCTTGCCGTGCCGACCGGCGAATTTGGCCTTCACGCGGTTGATGATGCCGGAGGCAAGAGGCGCGAGGGCAAGCGCAAGGATGAATTCGGCAACATAGAGCCAGGCGTTCATTATGCTATCCCCCATATGAGAAGCGCCACAAGAGTAATGAGAATGTAGAGAATGTACATGTTCACAAGGCCGCTCTGCAGAATTTTGAGCGCGTTGCAGCCTTTTTCCATGAGCTGGAAGAGCGGCGTGTAGAATCGGCCGCGCACCACGTCCGGCGCATCCACGTCGAGTCTCACGCGGGAGGGAAAGAGGCCTTCAGGCTTTTCTGTTTTTACGGCAGTGCCCATGACGAGGCCGAAAATGCGCGCGGCGGGTTCCACGAAGGATGCGGGCGTATATTGTATGCGGGGCGTGGCGTACCGGTAGCCGCAGCCCCACACGGGGCCGCGCTTCACGCCGTGCCTTGCCAGCAGAGCGCGGCGTATGAGGGCGAAGAGAACGACGAGAGCCGCGGCCGCCCCGCCTATGAGGGAAACTCTGCCGAGCAGGCTTTCCGTGGAGCTTATGACGTTTGCGGCGGGCGTGAGAAGGCCCGTGTGCATGACGGGAATGAAATCCAGCGTGGGCTGTACCATTTTGAAGGCCCAGGGCGCGAGAAGACCGCCGAGCACGCAGGCCGCCGCCGGAATGACGAGGGGCAGCAGAAAACGGTTTTCCGGCGCGTGCACGTTGGTTGCGGCGTCGGTTCTGGCCTGTCCGAGGAAGGTCATGCCGTAGGCCTTGGCATACACGGCGGCGGAAAGGCCGCTTGTGAGCATGAGCCCGGTGAGGCAGGCCAGCATGGCTATTTTCTGCTCCATGCCGGGCAGTTCAAGGGATCTCAGCATGGAGAGGGAGAGCACGAATTCTCCGGCAAAGCCGTTGAAGGGCGGCAGGCAGGCAATGGAGGCCGCGCCCAGAGCGAAGAGAGCGCCGAGCATGGGCATCTTTCGTTGCAGACCGCCGAGCCTCGTCATATCTACGGTGCCCGCGGCGTGCAGCACTTCGCCCGCGCACAGGAAGAGCAGTCCCTTGAAGGCGGAGTGATTGAGCATGTGGAAAAGGCACCCGGCAAAGCCGAGGGCCGCCGTCCATGCACTGCCCGTATGTATGCCCACGAGGCCTATGCCTGCGCCCATGACCATGAGGCCCATGTTTTCCACGCTGGAGTAGGCGAGAAGCCGCTTCAGATTGCTCTGCGCAAGAGCCTTCAGTATGCCCATGAGCGCGGTGACTATGCCCGCCGCCATGAGCAGCCAGCCCCACCAGCCGGGCATTTGCTGCGCTGGCCCGAAGAAGTCGAAGGAACGTATGATGCCGTAAAGTCCGGCGTTCAGCATGGCGCCGGAAAGCAGGGCGGAAACGTGACTCGGCGCGGCGGGATGCGCTTCGGGAAGCCAGACATGCAGCGGAGCGAGGCCCGCTTTTGCGCCGAAGCCGAAAAGAGCCAGCAGAAAGAGCGCCGTGCCGTGGGCCGGGGCCTTGGCCGCCATGGCCGCAAAGAGCGTGGAGCCGCTCTGCTGCCACAGCAGGGCGAAAAAGGCGATGAGCAGCACCGCGCCGAGATGGGCGGCCACAAGATAGACCCATGAGGCGTCCTGCACGAGCCGGTCGCGATCGTTGAAGTCGATGAGGAAGAAGGGCGAGAGGGACATGATTTCCCAGGAAAGCATGAAGAAAAGCGCGTCGCGCGCCGTCATCACGCAGGTCATGCCCAGAAGAAGCAGCAGATAAAAGAGCCAGTGCGCACCGAGATTGTGTTCGGAAGGATCGCTGTGGCGCAGAGAAATGCAGCCGGAAATCGCACAGGTGAATCCCAGCGCGAATACGGGCAGAAGAAAGAGGCGCGAGAGAGGATCCAGCCCCAGTGCGAAGGCACCGAAGGGCAGTCCCCACGGCAGAATGAAGTTTTCCGCGCTGCTCCAGCCGCCGGAAAACAGGCCGTACACGCCCAGAAGGCAGGCGGCGGCCGCACTGGCCGGCCCGATGAAGTTGGCCGTTCTGTTGGTGGCAAGGCTTACCGGCCGGAGCGCGACGACGCCGGTGAGCAGCGCGCCTGCCGCCATGAGCAGAAGGGCGAGAAGAAACGTTTCCATAACATCCCCGTGCGTAAACGTGGTGTGCCCGCATGAAAAGGCAAAAAAGGCGCACAAACGTTAGACCCGTTGCGGCAGAAAGGCAAGAAGAAGAGGGGAGGATTTTTCGGAAAAAAGGGCGTCCCACAGTGCTTTGGGGGAAAAGCGGGCGGCTCTGCCGGAGTATTGCCCCGTCAGGAAAAAGAAAATGAGAAAAGGAACGGAGTCATCCGTCGAAATTTCGCGGAATTGCATCTGGCCCGTCGTTCGAAGCTCGGCAGGCCGGAGCAGTGGAGCTGTGAGACTTCCGGAAAATGCGGGGAAAGCGGGCCGCCCTGCCGGAACGGCTGAGGGGAGCGGCTTCCCGGTCGGCGCGTTCCGGTCGGGAAGAAGAGAATTCGTCAGTTCCAGAGAAGGAAAAAGGGCATTGAAACTTTCTCCTCTCGGTGCAACGCCTTTTCGCGCCGTGGAGATTTTGCCCCGACGCGGCATTTTTTCCGATTGCATCAACGGAGCATGTCGCGCAGCTTTTTTCCGCGCGTTGCCGCAAGCCGGGATCGAAGGGAGAGGCGGCAACATCTCTTGCGTTTTTAAACGTGAACCCCGTCCGCAGAACCGGCGCGCGGAGGCCGGATGCGGACGGGGAGCAGAATGTTTCAGGGGGAAACGCCGCGTTGTTTCAGACGAGGCCCGAAAAATCCCCCATGAGCGGATATGCTATCGATAAAAGCGCGGGGTACCGGAGCTGTAGTCGGTATAGCCGGTGAGATACCACACGTCATCGGTGGAGCGGCCAAGTTTGCGCAGAGTATTGAAGGCGATGGAGGCGCGGTGACCGGAACGGCATACGATGAGCATGGGCTTGCCTTCCGGCACTTCCTGAATGCGGGAGGCGAGTTCTTCCACGGGAATGTTGAGGGCGCCTTCGATGTGGCCGTCGGCAAATTCGGCTTCGGATCTCACGTCGAGCACGACAAGCCCTTCATCCTTGAGTTCTGTGTACAGTTCCGTGGTCTGGGCCGGGGTAAGGCTGCCGGAATCCGGAAGTTCAGCGGCGCGGCAGGGAGAGACGAGAAGCGTAACGGCAAGAAGAAGCGTTGCTCCGAGATGGGAAAGTTTCATGGTTTCTCCTTGAGAACAGCGGGGCTGTTTTTGTAACACACATTGAGGTTGCAGAAATCATGCCGGAAGAACCTTTCCGCCGGCCGGAAATTTCCTATGCCTGAGTTTTTTTTGCCGTGCAAGGTCTCAGAAAAGGGCTTCGCCGTCTGATAACTCTCTGGTCCTTGGCAGACAGGGACCAGGAGGAATGTAACATTTTCTTTCCGGTCTCTGAGGCGTTGCCGGTAATAGAACATTTTCCTTTCCCGGCAGCCGGACGAAAGAGCGAAGCCGAGTTTTTGCGTGGCTTTTGCGGTTCAGGAATCCTGTTCTGGTTCAACAACAATGAAACTGAAAGCGCCGGTCTTTCGACTGCTTTCTCTAAGGAAAAGTTTTGGAAAGGGGGAAGGGGGCGCGGGGGAAGGGGGAGTCCCTTTTTCAAAAGGGGCTCCCCCTTCCCCCGCATCTCTTCTTCCTGAAAAAAGCCTCCGGTTTGTGGCCGGAGGCTTTTTCATCAGTGATTCTGCTTGCGCAGGTAGGCGGGGCTGTCGTCTTCCTCTATGGTGAAGTCTTCAGCAGGTTCCTGGTACTGCTTGGCCCTTTCCTGGTAGCGCAGGTAGGTGGGAATGTCGGTATCGTCCTGCGGGTATTCGCTGTAGAGCTTGGGGCGGGACAGGATTTCGTGCGGATCGCGCACGTGGCGCTGGCGGTAGCCCTGCACCACGGGGGGCACGTTCTGATCGTGGCCGCCGTTCATGGTGACCACGGTGCCGGTAGCGGCCTTGTTCGGCTTTTCCGCTTCGGGTTCGATGCCCGTGGCGATGACGGTGATGCGGATTTCTTCGCCGCAGCTTTCGTCAAGCGACATGGCCACCACGATTTCGGGGTCTTCGCCGTTGGGGCCGCGGGCCGCCTCTTCAATGTAGGACGCGGCGGAGCTGAATTCGTCCATGCCGATGTCCTCGTTGGCGGTGATGTTGACCAGCATGGCCTTGCAGCCGGTGATGGAAAGGTCTTCCAGCAGGGGGCTCGTAATGGCGCGCTTGGCGGCGTCGAGGGCGCGGTTGTCGCCCGAGGCGCGGCCTTCGCCCATGAGGGCCATGCCCTGGCGGCTCATGACGGTGCGCACGTCGGCGAAGTCGGCGTTGATGAGGCCGGGCTTGGTGATGAGGTCGGTCACGCCGCGCACGGCATCGTAGAGCACGTCGTCGGCCTTCTTGAGCATTTCCGTCACCTTGGCGTTCTTGGGCGCAATGGCGAGCAGGCGGTCGTTGGGAATGATGACCAGACTGTCCACGTGCTGCTTGAGTTCCTCAATGCCCTTGAGAGCGGCCTTCATGCGCTTTTCGCCTTCAAAGCGGAAAGGCTTGGTGACCACGCCCACGGTGAGCACGCCCTTTTCCTTGGCGACCTTGGCAATGACGGGAGCCGCACCGGTACCGGTGCCGCCGCCCATGCCTGCGGTGACGAAGACCATGTCTGCGCCGTCGATGACCTTGCGGATGTCCTCCACGCTTTCTTCCGCGGCGGCCTGACCCACTTCGGGCTTGGCGCCGGCGCCGAGACCTCTCGTGAGTTCCTTGCCGAGCTGGATGTGTTCTTCGGCAAGGGAGCGCGAAAGAGCCTGCATGTCGGTGTTGGCGCAGATGAAGGACACGCCTTCAAGACGGGAATTGATCATGTTCTGCACGGCGTTTCCGCCGCCGCCGCCCACGCCTATGACCTTGATTTTTGCGGCCTGTTCTGTATCGGGAACCATATCGTCCATAATAGCATGTCTCCGGGTGTTCGACAGATTAACGAATATCTCCGAACCAGCGCTTCATGCGTTCCCACACCCCGTGGAACAGGCTGGAT
>CALUPL010000090.1 GCA_944322635.1 uncultured Mailhella sp. | reverse complement strand
TGTTCGGCCGACTCAAGGATTGGCGCAGAATAGCCATGCGTTATGACCGTTGTGCCCACACGTTCTTTTCGGCTATTTGTCTCGCTGCCATTGTCATCTTTTATATTTAATGAGTCCTGAACCTAGGCTGGGGGTTCCCGAAAACTTATAGTTATGCGTAAGTGATAACCACTCCTTTTGATTTGCTAAGAAGGAGGTGCGGTCTGGCAACTGCGCCCACAAGCAAATCAAAAGGAGGTCACAATGGGTGACACAAAGAAGTTGGCGCATACGCAATGGAACTGCAAATATCACATAGTCTTTGCACCAAAATATCGTCGACAGGTTTTCTATGGAGAGAAGAAAAGGGCCATAGGAGAAATATTGCGAAAATTATGTGAGTGGAAGGGAGTGAGCATAGTAGAAGCAGAATGTTGTCCCGACCATATCCATATGTTGCTAGAGATACCGCCCAAGATGAGTGTATCGGCGTTTGTCGGATATTTGGAAGGAAAGAGCAGCCTGATGATATATGAGCAGTTCGGTGAGCTGAAGTTCAAATATCGTAATCGGGAGTTCTGGTGCCGAGGTTACTATGGTGATACGGTGGGCAAGAATAAGGCAAAGATAGCCGAGTACATCAGGCATCAGCTGGCTGAGGATACATTCGGAGAACAGTTGGGCATCCCGTATGGCGGAAGCCCGTTTACGGGCCGCCGGTAACAGAAATGCAGATGTCAGATCGTACATGCGCCTGTTAGGGCGCGGCTGGTAAGAGAGCCTTACAGGCGCATAAGAGGAACCACCGGCTATGCCGGTGGGCCCCCATTTTGTACGTATGTAGTGACAGGTCCGACTTGCTCGATCCATGCCTACTTCTGGATGCGTGCAAGAATCTTTTCGTACAGCGCATCAGGCAGTTCCAGATCCTGTCCACGTCTGGATTCGCGCAGGGCGAAGCGGCGGGAACCGGGCAGGCGGGTGCCGGGCTGGGAAAGAATGTGCGTCATCAGGCGTTCCAGCGTGGCGGGGAACTGGGGGTTCATCTTTTCAGGATCAATGATGATGAAGCTCTGACCGATGCCCGGAGCTGGGCCTTCCGCCTCGAAGAAGGAGCTGGCTTCAAAGGCGTGGTTGGAGCCGGTGAGGGAGGCGGAAAGAATTTCCACCATGAGGGCCAGCGCGGCGCCCTTGGCGTCGCCCATGGGCACCATGGTGCCCTTGAGGGCGGCTTCGGGAGAGGTGGTGGGCTGACCGTTTTCATCCAGAGCCCAGCCTTCGGGAATGGAGGTTTCACCCTTCTGCTTGGCGTTCATGATCTTGCCGCGGGCCACCTTGCTCAGGGACATGTCCACCACGATGGGTTCTTCGCCGTTTCTGGGGCAGCCGAAGGCCAGGGGGTTGGTGCCGTAGCTGGGGAGCTTTCCGCCCCAGGGAGCCATGGCGGAAGGCGTGTTGGAAAAGGCCAGGCTGATGAGGCCTTCCCGGGCCATGCGTTCAACATAGTGGCCGAGCATGCCGCAGTGATGCGAACGGCGGACGCCGACCATGGAAATGCCGAATTCTCTGGCCAGGGGAGCGGCCGTCTTCAGGCCTTCGTTGATGGCGGGGAAGGCATAGCCGTTGCAGGCGTCCACGCAGACGACGGCGGGAGCGGGCTTGGAAACCACGGGACGGGCGGCGGCCTTCACCTTGCCGGTTTTGGCCTGATCCACATAGAAGGGAATGCGGGAGAATCCGTGGGAGGGCATGCCGTCCAGTTCGGCGAGAAGAAGGGCGTCGGTGACGCACGAAGCCGTGTCGTCGGGAACACCGGCAGCGAGGAAGGCCTTTATGCCGAGCTCGCGCATGGCATTATAGGAAAGTTTCATGGAAAGTTCCTCAAGGTCCGGTATGCACCGGAGCTGCAGATTGTTATTTCAGCGCGGCAGCCACTTTTTCGGCGATCATGGAGCTGACACGCGTATTGGATTCGCGCGTGACCCCGGCAATGTGGGGGGTAAGCAGACAATGAGGAGCCACGGCGAGCGGAGAGTTCGCGGGCAGGGGTTCCTTCCCGAAAACGTCGATCATGGCACCGCCGACTCTTCCATCAATAAGGGCCTGCGCCAGCGCCGCTTCATCCACGATACCGCCGCGGGCCGTATTGACGAGGAAGGCTCCCTTCCTCATGGCGGCCAGACGCTGTTCGTTGAACATGTTTCTGGTACTGTCGGTCAGCGGAACATGCAAGCTTATGGCATCGGATTCTGCAAGAAGTTCATCCATGGAAACAGGCGTCACATCGTGTTCCTTCCACACCGGAGCATCGGCAGCTATGAAAGGATCATAGGCGATCACATTCATGCCGAAGGCTTTAGCACGGCTCGCCACGTCGCGGGCAATACCGCCGAATCCGAGCAGGCCGAGCGTCTTGCCGAAGATTTCTCCGCCGGAGGACATGCGTTCGCGGGGCCATTTGCCGTCGGCCACTTCATTGAGACTCTGATAGCAGCCTCGGGCCAGCATGAGCAGGCCGGCCATAACATATTCTGCAACAGAAACGTTATTGGCTCCGGTTGCAGGAATAACAGTGATATTTCTACCCTTACAGGCCTCTACATCTATATTATCAAGTCCTACACCAAGCCTTCCTACAACACGAAGTTCCTTTGCAGCGTCAAGCAGTGCTCCGCGCACCTGAGTCTTATTTCTTACAATAATGGCACTGCACGTGGTGATATGTTTTATAAGTTCATCAGGTCTATCAACAAGAGTCTTATCATAGATAACGTTAAATTCTTTTTTTAAAGATTCAACAGCATTGGAATCCATGAACTCAGTGATGACTATGGTGTCCATACTTATCTCCCGTGTAAAATTATGGGATGGCAATGAAAAATAATGCTTGACAAAATATCAAGATGCATTAAAATTATAAAACAATTCAACCTAAAATGGTATCAAATTCATGACAAAAGTAACGTCCATTCCTCTGTACGCGCAGATAAAATCTTCCATCCTCAGCCGGATAGTCGCGAAGGAGTGGGGACCTGGGAGTTTTTTGCCCAGTGAGACGGCGCTGGCGGCCGAGTACGGAGTCAGCCAAGGAACACTACGCAAGGCCTTGAACGAACTCGCTCTGGAAAAAAAACTCGTCCGCTTTCAGGGCAAGGGAACGGCCGTCGCCGTTCTCGACTCTGACGGGGCTTTATTTCCTTTTTTCAGGCTTTACGATGATGACGGAAAGAGAGTGTATCCTCTTTCACAGATGACTTCCACCCAACATGATATGGCAAAAAAGGAAGAAGCAATAGCGCTGGGCATCGAAGATGGCGATGCCATTATACGTATTCATCGCATCCGAGTGCTGGACGAGCAGCCGGTGATCAATGAGTTCATACTTCTCCCTTCCAAGCGCTTCCCCGGCTTCCCTTGTGATCTCAATAAGCTGCCGAATACTCTTTACGAGTATTACTTTCAGCAGTTCGATATTCTCATCGCCAAAGCGACGGAAAGTCTCCAAGCGGTGATGTCGGATCCGCTGGATATGAAAAGTCTACGTCTTTCTGAAGTCAGCCCTTTGCTGGAAATCCGAAGAAAAGCGTTTGATATTGATGGGAAGGTGGTTGAGATCCGTCGCAGCCGCGTTCTCACGAGCCATCATTGTTACCATACTGACTTGTAACACCTATCCTTTATCGAAGATACGGCTGTCAACTTCGTGTATCCTTGACGGCGAAGCTTCCCAAATGGAAAGCTTCGCCGTTTTTCTTCCAAAAATGAGGAAGGAGAGAAGGAATATTAGGCGCTGCGATACAACTTGGTCATAACGATTTCGCGATGACCCAGAGCCTCGGCGCTGGTAAAGCGACCGTTGGCGGTGCGGACCATCATCTCGAGGAGCAGATCGCCAGCTTCGTCAAGGTTCATTTCACGGCGCATAAGCGGATTGACGTTCACGTCGATATGTTCGCTCATGGTACGAACCGTGCGGGGGTTGGCGGAAATCTTGATGACCGGCAGGATGGGGTTGCCGATGACGTTGCCCTGACCGGTGGGGAAGAAGTGAACCACGGCTCCGGCAGCAGCCACAAGGGTGACCATTTCGGCAGCGGCGGAAGAGGAGTTCATGAACCACAGTCCGGGATGAGTGGGGGCTTCCGCGTAGTCGAGGCAGCCGTCGACCATGCACTTCTTACCGATCTTCTGAATGTTGCCCAGAGCCTTTTCTTCGATAGTGGTCAGACCGCCGAGAATGTTGCCCTTGGTGGGCTGGGAATCGGAGAGGTCGTTGGTCTTGTTGGCAATGATGAAATCATTGTATTCAGTCCACATATCCATGAACTGCTTGGCGATTTCAGGAGTGCGGCAGCGCTGGGCGACCAGGTGTTCGCCGCCGGTGATTTCGGAAGTTTCACCGAAGAACAGGGTATTGCCGTTTTCGTACAGCTTGTCGAAGGCATTGCCTACGGTGGGGTTGGCTGCGATGCCGGAGGTGGTGTCGGATTCACCACACTTGCAGGAGACCCACAGCTCGTCGATGGAGCATTCCTCACGCTGCAGCTCGGTAGCGTACTGCACGAGTTCCTTGGCCTTGCGGGAGGCTTCACAGATGGTGTTGTGGTCGCCATGCTGTTCGATGGAGAAGCCGAACACAGGCTTGCCGGTCTTGGCAATGCCGTCGGTGATGACCTTGGTCCATTCAGGTTCGATGCCGATGACGATCACGGCAGCCACGTTGGGGTTGCTGCCCAGACCGATGAGAGTGCGGAAATGCAGTTCAAGGTCGGCGCCGAACTGGAGACGTCCGTAATGATGAGGCAGAGCCATGGTTCCCTTGACGGCGGCTTCAACGGCCAGGCACGCGGCGTTGGAAAGATCATCGAGAGGCAGAATGATGACGTGATTGCGTACGCCGACTCTGCCGTTCTCGCGGCGATAGGCCATGACTTTCGTATTCTTGAGATCCATGATTACCACCTCTTGGTCTTGACGTTATGGACATGAAGATGTTCGCCCTTCTTGATGGGAGCGACGACCTTGCCGATATCCACACCATATTTGATGACGGTGTCGCCCACGTTCAGGTCCTTGAGGGCAACCTTATGGCCGATCGGAATATCATCGAGCACGGTGAATTTGATGAGGTAGTCTTCCTTCATGACCCAGCCTTCCAGTTCCTGACCGGCCTTGACCCCCTCTACCGTAATGACGCCGACGCTGTCGCCGTCCTGATGGACCAAAAACTGTACGGACATCTGTGCCTCCTTTGAGGTTGTTTGGAATATGTGGACTATAACATATCTTATATAAGATATGCAAGTATAAAATTGATATGGAAAAGGCATTCCCGGGATGTTCCGAGCGATGCGGTTTTCACTCCCCACATATTGAATGGTGTAGACCTACCGTTTCTAGTCGTCGCACTCACAGGCTTCTTCCAGCGAATTGCACTTGTACTGACGCCACAGGCCGCGGATGATGGCAGCTATGCCCAGCACCATAAAGAAGGCGGAAATGGGACGGCTGAAAAAAATGTTCAGACTTCCGTCAGACAGCATCAGCGACTGGGAGAGCGAGGTTTCCATCATCTGCGCGAGCACGACGGCCAAAATGAGCGGAGCCATGGGGAAACGGAACTTGCGCATGAAGTAGCCGATGACGCCAAAAACGAGGGTCATCCACACATCGAACAGTTGGAAGCGGACGCTGTAGGCTCCGATCACCGAGAAGATCAGAATTAGCGGACCGAGCACAGGGAAGGGAATGATGGCGATTCTGGCCCAGAGTCCGATAAGGGGAAGGTTCAGCATGAGGCACATGAGATTACCGATGTACATGCTGGCGATGATGGCCCATACGAAATCGGGGTTTTCCTGGAACAGCATGGGGCCGGGAGTCAGGCCGTACATCATGAAGCCGCCGAGCAGAACGGCCATGGCGGATCCGGTGGGAAGACCGAAGGCAAAAAGCGGTACGAAGCCCGCGCTGGAGGTGGCGTTGTTGGCACCTTCCACGGCGGCCACACCATCAATGGCACCGTGGCCGAACTTTTCAGGATGTTTTGAGAATCTTTTTTCAATATCGTAGGCGATGAACGTCGTCACCGCAGGCGCGCATCCGGGCAGCAGTCCGAGGAAAAAGCCGACGACAGCGGACCGTATCATGGCGAAGCGGCAGTAAAGCACTTCTGCCCACTTCGGCTTCCAGTCCACTTTGGTATTTTCCAACATATAACGGGTATTCTTTTCCACGTTGACGAACACTTCGCTGATGGCAAAGAGTCCGATGATGATGCTGATGAAGTCGATGCCCCCCATCAGATCCAGGCTGCCGAAGGTCAGGCGGCTGGTACCGGTCAACGGATTCTGGCCTATATAAGAGATAAGCAGGCCGAAACTGGCGGCCGTAAGGCCTTTGAGCAGAGCGTTGCCAGCGAGACTGATAATGAGGGCCAAGGCCATGAACATCAGGGAAAAATATTCCGGGGGACCAAATTTGAGGGCGAGATTTGCCAGAGGCGGAGCGAAGAAGCTCAGACCTATGACACCCAACGTACCGGCCACACAGGAGGAAATGGCGCAGATGGCCAGAGTGGGGCCGCCGCGTCCCTGCTTCGCCAGCTGGAAACCGTCGATGGCGGTGCATACGGAGGAAGCTTCACCGGGAATGTTCACCATGATGGCCGTGGTGGACCCCCCGTACATGGCACCGTAATAAATGGCCGCCAGCATGATGATGGAGCCGGTGGGGTCGCCGAGCTGCGCGGTCAGGGGCAACAGGATGGCTATGCCGCTGGTGGGACCTATGCCGGGCAGAACACCGACCAAGGTTCCGAACAAACAGCCGACCATCGCCAAGAGAATATTGAGGGGCGACAGGGCTGCTAGAAATCCATTAAAAAGATAGGCGAAGGAAAAATCCATATCATGTGGCCTCTTGAAGTTTGCTCACGGAATGGAAATTATTGGTCAATAGACAAACTACGATAGGATCAATTCAAAATTCCCAAGGGATAGGGCATCTGGAGAACTTTGATGAATACATAATAAAAAAGTAGACTTACACCGAGGCCGACAGGAATGGCGAAGTGAGGTCTGCGGTCGTAGAACCAGATGAGGCCGGCGGTGAATATAAAGCCGGACACGGGTAATCCCAGAGTCGGAAGTGTGGTGTAGAAGAAGACCAAGGCCACTATTGTGACCAGAATATTTATCCAGCCACTCAGTTCGGGCCAGACGACTTCGACGCGCGCACCTTTATAACGCCATGCCCTGATGGCCAGTGCCACTCCGAGAACCATGAGAATGATGGAGAGACTCAGTGGAAGAGTCCCTGGATGCAGCGGTTCATCGAGAATGTTTTGGATTTTCAGGGCCTGACTCATCATGGCACCACCAAATCCAAAACAAAAAAGACCACTAATGATATCAGCTGTACGGAGACTTGTGGACATGGTACTCCCTCGGACGATAGGCCCGCACGAAGCGGGCCTATCGACGGTTTATTGGGAAATGGCGAGATTACTTTCCGCGGGTATTCTTAAGAATGTCACCGTAGAACTTTGTCATTTCCTTGATGTAGGAGACGCATTCGTCATGCCCCATGGCGACGGGAGTGAAGCCTTCACGAGTCTGCGCTTCTATCACTTCGGGGCGATTGGCGATGTCGATGAACGCCTTTTCAAGAGTACGCACCACGTTGTCGGGAGTGCCGGGAGGCAGCGCTACGCCGCGGTCGATGGAGAGCACGATATCAAGGTTCTTTTCCTTGAAAGTGGGAACGTCGGGGAAGAGCTTCAGTCTTTCGGCACTGGTGACGGCAAGGATACGGGCCTTGTCGCGGAAGCGGACCAAGTCGTCGGAGTTGGCGATAATGGCGTCATAGTGACCGCCGAGGAAGCCGGTCATCTGCGTGGCCGAGCCGGTTTCGGGAATGTACGTTATACGTACGCCAGCCTGCTTCTGGAGGGAGAGAAGCGCGATATGGTGCCCTGACAGAGAGCCGGAACCGCAGAGCTTCATCTTGCCGGGGGCCTTCTTGGCGGCGGCTATGAACTCTTCATAGGTCTTGTAGGGAGAATCCAGCGGCACGGCGAGTCCGAGGTAGGTGCGCTGGAAGATGCATACGGGGACAAGCTGATCGGTCTTGTATCCAACATCCTGCAACATGGGCTGCAGAATGGTGTGAGGAATGTTGAAGCCCGCGAACGTATAGCCGTCGGGCTCGCTTGTCACAAGTTCCTTCCAGCCCAGAGCACCGCCTCCGCCGACTTTATAATCGATGATGACATTCTGCCCGAGGAGTTCCTTCAACAAGGGTTCCTGACGCCGGGCTTCACGATCGGACTGACCTCCGGGGTTGAAGGTGATCATGTAGGTCATGGGCCGGGTCGGAAAGTCGTCGGCCGCCTGTGCATGGCCGGGAAGGGCCGTAGCCGCCACCATAAGGCACATGGACGCTGAAAGCATGTTTCTGACGAGCTTTGTGAATTTCATCATAGACTCCTCCTGTTAGTGGTGGTGAATGTGAACGGTTCTTCCAATTACCTATATCTTATATTTTTTATAAGATATTTTGGAACAAATAAGCAACACGTTTTTGGCGGAAAAGATATTTTTTTTATATAATATATTTGAATTATTAGTAAAAATATTCACGGGGCGGCATTTCTCCTGCTCTCGCAGCACCCTGTACACGGTCATCCCAGCGTGTGGAACTCCCTCGCCAGGGGCAAAACTCATTGCCTGTTCTTTTTTTATCTTTCTTCCTCTCAAATGAACGCCATTCACCCTTTCTTTTCTCGCTCGAGGGGACGCTCAAGAGTTGATGATCAAAGAGCTCTCAACGGGGACATCTATGTGCTCAAGTTCGGCCTGCAATGGAAACATGCTCCAAAAGAACGCGCCCCATAAAACTTTCTATAACCGATTCGTCAGATGGAGCAAACGGGTATCTTTGAAAACATTTTAATACCCTTGCTGAAAATGCTCGGGACACCTCCCTTCTGATGATCGATGCTGCATACCTGAAAGCTCATGGAAGTGCCGCAATCCTGAGAAAAAAATTCTCCCCGATGTATCGGGCGAACAAAAGGAGGATTGAACTCCAAGTTACACGCAATCCGGATGCCGTCGGGTGTCTGATTCGAGTATTGCCGACGACTGGTTCTGTCGGTGACTATGCATATCTGCTGCCGACCTTGCCGCCGACCCTGAGCTTTTCGGGTACGTTGTCCCGGGATATGCGTTTGTTTTTTCCCTGTCCTCTTGACAAGAGACAGCACACATTTGGCGGAGTAATTTTTCAAGGCTCTTGACTAGGGCGTGTCTGCAAACCTCTTATCGAAGCCAGATAAGTGAAGCAGCCAGACATACAAAGGCCGCAAAAACTTCTGTCAGTTTGTCATAGTAAGTTGCAATTTTACGATATTCTCTGATCTTGTTGAAAAACATCTCTATAAGATGGCGTTCCTTGTAGAGATGTCTGTCGATGGTACGGGGATGATGATTTATCCTTCTGACTTAAGAGTCCTCGAGCATACCGTAGTCCTTCATTTTTCTAAAAAGAGTGACCCTCGTGATACCAAGTTCTTTCGCAGTGCGTTGTCTATTCCAGTGAAATTGTTCGAGTGCTTTCAGGATGATTTCTTTTTCGACCAGAGCGACATTTTGTTTTAGGTTGAAATTTTTATTTTTTATGACGGTGCGAGCTGCTTCCTGTGCCTTACCGATGGAGGGGGAGAAAAAATCCAGACTTCCTTCCACCGTGAGCCGTATGATGACATTTTCGAGTTCGCGGATGTTTCCGGGCCAATCATGTCTAGGCTCAGGACTCATTAATTGCCAAAAGGGTAAAAAGTTCTTATTGTCGGCATAGGGAGGATGCCATGAAGGAACTTTTTTATCTTTCTCATGAACAGATTGCTCGTATCAA
>CALUPL010000089.1 GCA_944322635.1 uncultured Mailhella sp. | reverse complement strand
AACACGGCTGGCGCGAAGGCAAGTACGGTCAGGAAGCCTACGACGTGGAACGCTACAGCGAAATGGAAATCCGCCGCATCGCCAAGGTGGCCTTCAACGCGGCCATGGCCCGCAAGAAGAACCTCGTGAGCGTGGACAAGTCCAACGTGCTTGAAACCTCCCGTCTGTGGCGCCGCATCGTTACCGAAATGAGCGCCGACTACCCTGAAGTGACCGTTTCCCACATGTACGTGGACAACGCGGCCATGCAGCTTGTGTATCGTCCCGGTCAGTTCGACGTGATTCTCACGTCCAACATGTTCGGCGACATTCTTTCCGATGAAGCCAGCATGATTACCGGATCTCTCGGCATGCTCCCCTCTGCCAGCCTCGCCGACGGCTCCTTCGGCCTGTATGAGCCGAGCCACGGCTCCGCCCCCGACATTGCGGGCAAAAACATTGCCAACCCGCTTGCCACCATTCTGTCCGTTTCCATGATGCTGCGCTACAGCTTCGGTCTGGAAAAGGAAGCCGCCGCCATCGACAACGCGGTCACCGCCGTGCTTGAAGCGGGCATCCGCACCTGCGACATCGCCGAAGCCGGCATCACCCCCGTTTCCACCACGGAAATGGGCAAGGCCGTCTGCGACAGAATCTGAATCTGAGCAGAGCCTTTCTAATTTCTTCATAAAGAAAGGGCCGGAGTGCATCTATCTAAACTCTCCGGCCTTTTCCTCATAACAGCGCGTCAAATATGTTAAAATGATTCCTGAACAGCCTAAAAATCTTACGTCTTCAGCCGTTGTGATAAAAGCCTGAACAGCTAAACCGTTTTCCCCTCATCATGAGTTCCACGGCAAAGCCGACTCCCCTTCTTCCATAAGACGCTTTGTGTCAGCCAGAGAACAACGCAATCCTCGAACCTTTTCCGCATAATGCCTGCGCTTTCTTCCGAACAGCAGTAAAGCCAGCAGACTATACCATAAAAAACGTCTTTTCTGTGTGGTATATTTGGCTACACTTTCGGTGCAGCTCTTCCGACACACGTCCATAATCTCTTTGGAATACGGACAGCTCTCAGCAAACTTCCAAAAATTTCGAGATGGAGTGCGGAATGCTCCTTCCTTCAGCCACGGCTTGCCGCTTCCAGGATAGTGAACGATAGACGGCCGCCGGATTGCTTCCTCTCCGCCTTCTACATGCAGGTAAAGTTCCTCATTCTGCCACATTGAATTATACTTTGGAGGCAAAAAACGCACATTCCCATAAAAAAGGCTGTTAAGTACGTCTTGATCGTGGTGCTTTGACCCTTTAATTTCTGCTTGTTCGAGAAACATAGGAAGAGAAAAATCTCGACGTATACAATCAAGATTGAGTACAAGAACTCCAGCATTAAAATAGTTTTCTTCATTCTTCATTTGAAGAACATCGTGAACATAGTGTCTAAAGCTTATACTCATGTCACGAATAATATTGTAATCTTTTATAACACCTGCATAACAATCATAAATATCTTCATTATACAAAATAGAAATATCTTTAAGTACAACAGTATCACCATCAATATATATAACTTTATGATAATTACGCATTAAATCTGGAATAAAAAGTCTATAGTATGTTGCTATAGAAAGCCTATGCCCAGTTTTTAGCTTACTTATATCATATTTTTTTAGAAAAGGATCAACGTCATATACTCGAATTGATATATTGTTTTTATTTTTAGATATTAATTTAAGAATATCTATATACTTTTTATTGAATTTATTAGCAAGAACGACAATATCATAGTTTTCCGTCGAAGATGCGTTCTCTACAATAGACTGAATGCAAACGACGAGAGGAATAAAAAATCCGTCATCAGCTCCAAAAACGACAGGAACAGCCTGCTCAAACACAGGAGGAAGGACAGTCTCTTCAGGCATTTTTCTTCTCCGTAATATAGGGTCACAGCCGTAGCCGCAAGATGGACAATCCCTATCTCGCAACAGGCCCTGATTAAGCATACGATGTATGAAATGGCATGACAATGACTCCTTCCCGTCAAATATACAAAGAATGCATTTTTTGAAAACTGTGCCTATCCAAGTTTCTCCGCAACATCTGGAGTCCAAAGACCGATAATACATAGCGGAAAGGTAGGAAATTTCACGAGTCCGGCCCGCTTCGGCCTTGCCAAGACAGGACAAAAGGTTATCGTATATGACAGGCCCGCGCGGCCCACATCATCCAAAGCGAGGACACCATGTCAGCATCCAGTGAAGACGCGCCCAAACCGAACCTGCAGGTTGCCGCCCGTGTGGAGGAGCTTCTTCGGGAACAGCTTGAGGAAATGGGGGTGAACCCCCGCCGTCTCAAGCCCGAGGAAATTGCCGCAAACATGACCTGCCGCATCGCACCGGACAACAGCATGACGTATTTATGGAAGAACGAACCCATTTTGTACGTCACTCCGGAAAAGCGGGAGCAGGACGGGGAAAGCTCCGTTCTCTGGCGCATGTTCACCAAGGACGACATGCCCTCTTCTTCCGACCATTCGTGAGGTATCCCATGAACATTCTCGATACCATAGGACATACGCCGCTCATTTTTCTCGACAGCGTTTCCACTCATCTTCCTGCGAAGATTCATGTAAAGTACGAAGCCCGCAATCCCGGCGGCTCCATAAAGGACAGAGCGGCTCTGGGATACATACGTGCCGCCCTGAAGGAAGGAAAGCTGGCCCCCGGAGGCACCGTGGTGGAAGCAACCAGCGGCAACCTCGGCATAGGTCTTGCCGTGGTATGCGGCAAGATGGGACTCAAGCTCATGCTCACCATGCCCGCTTCCGCCAGCAAGGAACGCATTGCCCTGCTTCGCGCCATGGGTGCGGAAGTCGTGCTCACGCCTGCGGAAGAAGGAATGCAGGGGGCACAGAACAAGGTGGACGAGCTGCTTTCAACGCTGCCCGGTGCCTTTCGTCCCGATCAGTTCAGCAATCCTGTAGGCCCCCTCGTTCATTATGCGACCACGGGCGTGGAAATTCTGGAAGACTGCCGCAGGGAAGGCTTCATGCCTGCGGCATTCGTGGCCGGAACCGGCTCCGGCGCCACGCTCATGGGCGTAAGCCGCAGACTGAAGGATACCGACGCCTCCATACAGAGCTTTGCCGTGGAACCTGCGGAATCTCCCGTGCTCTCGGAAGGCCGCAGCGGCGCTCACGGCATACAGGGCATAGGCGCAAACTTCGTACCCGCCGTGTTCAACCGCTCCCTTGTTGACGGCATTCTCACCGTAAGCACCGAGGAAGCCATGGATACGGCCCGCATGCTCATGCGCGACGAATCGCTGAGCTGCGGCATCACCACCGGCGCCAACGTGCGCGCCGCCATGACTCTTGCCATGCGTCCCGAATTTGCGGGAAAGCATATCGTCACCGTTGCCCCCGACACGGGCGAACGCTACCTTTCCACTCCTCTTTTCAAGGACTGACTTCATGACCCCCTGCTTCCCCGCCCCAGACCAGGAACTGGCCCTTTCCCGCATGCGCGAACTTGATGAAGTAACCGAGGCTCTGTGCCGGCCGGAATCGCTTTCCGCCGTGCTCAACTCCAAGGACTGCTCCACGCCCCTGCCTTCCCAGGAAGTGCTCAAGGAAGTGATGGAGCGTCTCAAGGCCGTGCTCTTTCCCGGTTACTTCGGCCCTTCGCACGTCCACAGAGAATCGCTGCGCTACCACATCGCCGCCAACCTCGATTCCATCTTCCGCCTGCTCAGCGAACAGATTCGCCGCGGCGGCTGCTTCGCCTGCGCCGACTATGTGAACGACTGCCGCGGATGCGACGTAGCCTCCAAGGAAATGGCCATGAAGTTCATGCAGCGCATTCCCGCCATACGCGACATGCTTGCCGAAGACGCCAGAGCTGCCTACGAAGGCGATCCCGCAGCCACAAGCCCCGGTGAAACGGTGTTCTGCTACCCCTCCATGCTCACCATGATCCATCACCGCATCGCCCATGAACTCTATGCTCTGAACGTGCCCATCATTCCCCGCATCATCGGTGAAATGGCCCACTCCCGCACGGGCATCGACATCCATCCCGGCGCACAGATCGGCGAAAACTTCTTCATCGATCACGGCACCGGCGTGGTCATCGGCGAAACCTGCATCATCGGCAAGGGCTGTCGTCTGTATCAGGGCGTGACGCTCGGCGCGCTTTCCTTCTCCAAGAATGCGGACGGATCTCTGGTCAAGGGCATTCCCCGCCATCCCATTCTGGAAGATAATGTCACGGTGTATGCCGGGGCCTCCATTCTCGGCCGAATCACCATAGGCAAGGGGTCGGTCATCGGCGGCAACGTATGGCTTACCCACAGCGTGCCCGAGGGCAGCCGCATCGTGCAGAGCGGTCCCAAGGCCAAACCCGGCGACCCCCTTACGGGAAAGTGTGAAAAGCACGCCGACAAGAAAAAAGACTGACGTATCTGCAAGCAGAAGGCCCGGCCGAAAGCCGGGCTTTTTCTTGCCCCGCTGCTCCTATCTTCTCGAAAACTCCTGCTTCAGGAGAAGCCACGGCAGGCATCTTCGGGCAAAGCGATGAACAGATACTATTCCGCAGTCTGAAACGGCCCATGACGACCGCGGACAACCCCTGTTCCGCAAGCTTCTTTTCCACCGAGCCTTCCCGCTCGAACGACTCTTCTGTCATGTTCCTGTCACACTTTCAGGCCATACTGCCTGCCAAAAGGAGCAGCTCATGACAGCAACATCCCTCCGGGTCGCCGTGGCCGGCGGCGGAAGCTGGGGCACGGCACTTGCCCACGTTCTGGCCTCGGCCGGACACGACGTCACCCTCGTGCTGCGGGACGAATCCGTGGCTCAGGCCATCATATCCGGGCACGAAAACCCGCGCTATCTTCCCGGGAAAACAATTCATTCCGGCGTGAAGGTATCCACATCCACGGAAACGCTGCGCAGCGCCGAGGTCCTGGTTCTGGCCGTCCCCTGTCAGCATCAGCGAAGCTGGCTCAGAAGCACTCGCCGCTTCCTTTCAAAGGACTGCATAGTCGTCAATGCCTCAAAAGGCCTGGAAAACGGCACCGGTCTCACCATGAGCCATGTGGTTTCGGAAGAGCTTGCCCCTTGTCATCCTCACTACGCCGTGCTTTCCGGCCCGTCGTTTGCAGCCGAAGTCATGGATGCCCAGCCCACGGCCGTGGTGCTCGGCTGCCGGGATGAAACTCTCGGCTCAAGGCTCCGCGAAATGTTTTCCACATCGTTTTTCCGCTGCTATTCCAGCACCGACGTCACGGGCGTGGAAACAGGCGGCGCGCTCAAGAACGTCATGGCCATTGCTGCGGGCATAGGCGACGGACTCGGCTTCGGTTCCAACGCCCGCGCGGCTCTCATCACCCGCGGCCTCGCGGAGCTGTCCCGTCTCGGCACGGCCATGGGCGCAAGACCCCTCACCTTCATGGGGCTGTCCGGACTCGGGGATCTGGTCCTTACCTGTACGGGGGGACTTTCCCGTAATCGCCAGGTGGGCATACGTCTCGGCCGCGGCGAAAGGCTGGACGACATCGTCGCCTCCCTCGGCATGGTGGCCGAAGGCGTGAAAACGGCCGTGGCTGCGCGCGATCTTGCGGCAAGGCTTCATGTGTCCGTTCCCGTCACAGAAGCCATGTGCCGCGTGCTCTATGAAAACGCCGATCCGGCCGAAGCCGTACGCGGGCTCATGGAACGTCCGCTGAAAGAAGAATAGCTTCTCCAGCCGCCTTCCCTCGCCGCTCTTCCGAACGCGAAAAATTCAGCCCGCAGACAAAGTCGAGGAGGCCATCCCCCGACTTCTGCCGTGCGGGCATGTTTTCACGCGCATTTCACAAAAATCCCTCGGAACTTGCCATGTTCCTGCGCTCCGTCACAAGACGGAGCCGCGAGAACACAAAGGAACCAAAAAGTCCGTCATCTGCCGGAGCGGGCGTTTCTCAGACGGCTGATGTTTCTGTGCGGCGGCTCGCCGAAAAGACGCTTGTATTCCCGGTTGAACTGCGTAGGGCTTTCATAGCCCACGGCAAGCCCTGCGCTCGCCGCATCCACGCGTTCCGCCAGCATGAGTCTCTGTGCCTCAAAAAGGCGCAGCCTTTTATGAAACTGCAACGGACTCAGACTGGTCACTTCCTTGAAATGCCTGTGGAAAGTGGACGTGGCCATGTTCACGCGGCGGGCCAGTTCCTCCACCTGAAGCGGAGAACGATAGTTGTCCCTCAGCCAGGTGACGGCCTGCGCTATCTGCATGCTCTGTGAGCCCAGAGTATGGAAACGCCGCAGGAACTCTCCCTGCGGTCCGATGAGCATGCGATAATAAATTTCACGGGTAATCATGGGAGCCAGCACGGGAATCTGCTCCGGCCTGTCCAGAAGTTCCGTCAATCGCAGAAAGGCATCAAGCACGGAAACATCCACATCGGCCACGGAAACGCCGCGAATCGGCCCCTCCACCGGCGTTCCCGCAGCAGGCGGAACTTCCGCCGCCAGTCTGGCAAGCATGAACTTGTCCACTTCCAGCGAAACGCACAGAAAAGGCGCTTCCTGCGTGCCGTCCATCACGAAGAAGGAACTCGGCACGTCCACCCCCACGACAAGGCACTGCCCCTCACCGTACACGTACTCCTCCGTGCCGATGACGGATTTCTTCCGTCCCTGCAGCATGACGCCTATGCACGGATGATACAGACTGTTTTCCAGCACCTCGTGCGCCAGACGCCTCGACAGGCTCAGACCGGGCACTTCGGTCTGCTTCAGGCCGGGCTCCGGCACATGCCGCAGCACCATCTCCTTGAGACGGTCGTTGATACGCTTCCATTCCCCCATACGCACCTCCATGCCGCCCCTGCAACCTTTTCGGCTCAGCTTCTCCGGCGGTCTCATCCTTTTTCAAGAATGCGTCATTCTACCGTCTGTCTCCGTTGTAGGGCCAGATACGATTCCTTCTTTTTCTTGCCTGATTCTCTCATCTCACCGCTCAAAAGTCCATTTTCGACAAAGCCTGCGATTTCGGCTACAAATGCCTGTCTCTGCAACATCAATAAGGCCGTCATCATGGAACTTTCCCTTATCGTCATCGTCATTCTGTGCCTGTTCTTCTTTCTCGCCGGTTTTGTGGACTCCGTGGCCGGAGGCGGAGGACTCATTTCCACGCCGGCCATGCTTCTGTGCGGTCTGCCGCCCCACGTCGCCCTCGGCACCGGAAAGTTCGCCAGCACCCTCGGCTCCCTCACGTCGCTGTGGACCTTTGCCCGCAATCATCTCGTCGTGCTGCGCATCGCGCCCGCAGGCTTCGTTTCGGCCTTCGTCGGCGGCATGGCCGGTTCCGCTCTCGCCATGCACGTGGACAGCGCACTGCTCGGCAAGCTGCTCATCTTTCTTTTGCCGGTAGGCATGGTCATCTCTCTGTTCTCGGGCAGACTCGTCACCGAGGAAGGAGAACTGCCGGAAAAGCATCTCTTTACGAGAGTCATCATCATGGGACTCTTCATAGGGGCCTACGACGGTTTCTTCGGCCCCGGAACGGGCAGCTTCTTCATCATTGCGCAGCATCTCGTGCTGCGCATGGGGCTCGTGCGCGCCTCGGCCACGGCCAAGGTGTTCAACCTCGCCTCCAATGCCGGGGCCTTTGCCGTATTTGCTTCCGGAGGCGTGGCCCTGTACTCCCTCGGCATTCCGTGCGCCGTGGCCAACATTCTCGGCAATCAGCTCGGTACGCATCTGGCCATCCGAATAGGCACGCGCATGGTCAGAAACTTCCTCTACGTCACCCTCACCCTTCTTCTCGTCTCCCTCATCTACCGCTTCTTCCTCGCCTGATAAAACTTCTCACCCCATGCGCCCCTTCCCCTCTGGACACGGCTCCCGATTGCTGGCATCATCTTAACGATAACTTTTCCTATCAACATAAAGGAGCCCCATGCTCTTCATCGAGAAATGCAAGGAGTCCGTGATATCGGTCGTGCCGATAGTCATTCTGGTTCTCCTTCTTCATCTGACAGTTGCACCCCTCGGCGACGCCCTGCCGAGATTTCTCGCGGGCGCCGTGCTCTTCATCATAGGTCTCGGTCTCTTTCTGGTCGGAGCCGACATCGGCGTTCTTCCCGTAGGACAGAAAGTAGGCTCAACGCTCACCGGCAAACGGAACCTTGCCCTCATGCTCGCCGTAGGATTCGTGGTGGGATTCATCATCACCGTTGCCGAACCCGACGTGCAGGTACTTGCCGCTCAGGTCACGGGCGTGGCTCCGGTCATTGCCCCCATGGCGCTCGTGTGCATCATTGCAGCGGGCGTGGGCTTCTTCGTGGCCGTGGCCATGGGACGCATCATCTTTCAGCTGCCGCTCAAGCTTCTGCTCTTTCTCTGCTATGCCGTGGTATTTCTCTGTGCGCTCTTCACGCCCGATCTCTTTCTCGGCATAGGCTTCGACGCCGGCGGAGCCACCACCGGCCCCATGACCGTGCCCTTCATCATGGCGCTCGGCGTGGGCGTGGCGGCGGTGCGCGGCGGCAGCCATGCCGGAGACGACAGCTTCGGTTTCGTGGGACTCGCCTCCGTGGGCCCCATTCTCGCCGTGCTCATGCTCGGTCTTTTCGCCTCACCCGCCGCACCCTCGGCTTCCGCTGCCGCAGACGAAGGCTCCCTGGGGCTTGCGGCTCATTTTCTGAACCTTCTGCCCGAAGTCACGCATGAAGTGGCCATGGCCCTCGGGCCGCTGGCCGTTCTTTTCCTGCTGTTCCGTCTCTTTCTCATAAAGCTTTCCCGCAGGCAGACACTGCGCATGGTCATGGGCCTCGTCTATACCTTTTTCGGCGTCATTCTCTTCTTTCTCGGCGTAAAGGGAGGATTCATGCCCGCAGGCGACGTGCTCGGAGCGCTTCTTTCCAGCCCGGAAAACCGCTTTCTGCTCATTCCCGTGGCCCTTGTTCTCGGCGCCGTGGTGGTATGCGCCGAGCCCGCCGTATGGATTCTCACCGAACAGGTGGAGCAGGTATCCGGCGGCGCCATCCGCCGTTCCCTCATGCTGGCGGCCCTTTCCGCCGGCGTCTCGCTGGCCGTGGGCATTGCCATGTACCGGGTCATTTCGGGAACAAGCCTCTGGTTCTTCCTCATCCCGGGATATGCGGCCGCCGTGCTGCTCATGCGCTTCTGCCCGAAAATGTTCACCGCCATAGCCTTCGATTCCGGCGGCGTGGCTTCCGGTCCCATGGCCTCAACCTTCATTCTTGCCTTCATGCTGGGAGTATCCAAGGGCGTGGGCGGCAATCCCGCCGTGGATGCCTTCGGCGGCATTGCCATGATCGCCATGACTCCGCTCATTGCCATACAGCTTCTGGGCATCGTTTTCAGCCGCAGAACGGGAGATCGCGCATGAACACCTCTCACAACAAAAGTGCAGGCAAGCTGCTTGTTCTCGTCATGGAAAAGCACAAGTGCGACGCAGCCATGGCCGCGGCACGAAAGGCCGGAGCCCCCGGCGGCACCGTGCTCATGGGACGGGGCACGGCACAGAGCAAATGGCTGCGCATCCTTGGTCTCGACGACGTGGAAAAGGAGCTTATCTACTCGCTTCTGCCCGCCTCGCTCGTCCGCCCCGTCATGGAAGCCGTGCGCAACGCCCCGGCACTTTCCAAGACAAGAGGCATCATGTTCACCATAGATGTCATTGAAGCCTTCCGGCATCACATTTCCGCGCCCGTCGTTCTTTCCCAGACTCAGGAGGACCTCATGTCTGACCACAGCCCGGAACAGTCCGGCTACGAACTTCTTTCCATCATCGTCAACAACGGCAGTGCAGACCAGGTCATGGACGCTGCCAGAAATGCCGGAGCCACGGGCGGCACGGTCATACACGCACGCGGCACGGCACGCCCGGACGATGCCGGATTCTTCGGCATCACCATCGTCCCCGAGAAGGAACTCGTCATGATCCTCAGCCCGAAGGACAAAAGCGACCGCATCATGGCAAGCATCAAGGCCGAATTCAGCGATGCCGAACCCGGTTCCGGCATTGCCTTCCGCACGGCCGTGGAATCCTTCGACACGCTGGGCACGAAACGAAGCTGACAACTTCTCTGACTCCCGCTGCATCATCCCCGTCGGTTTTCCTTGCCGGCGGGGATTTTTTCATGCTCCTGCAGGGTTCGACCGTCCGCCGTTGACTTTTCCGCCCGCCGCTTTTATTTAAGTAATTACTTAATTAAATTTTTCCGCGCATTCTCCGAACATTCTCCAGCCGGAAACGCTCCGGGAAAAAGCCTCTTGAAAAAAACATGAGCAACGCCCCTCTCTATCGAGCGCTGTCCGACGATACCAGACGCAGCATCGTTCTTCTTCTGCTTCGCGGCAGTTACTGCGTTTCCGCTCTCGCGCGGGCCCTGAACGTGAGCGAAAGTGCGGTTTCACAGCATCTTAAAATTCTCCGACAGGCAGGTCTGCTCACCGGCGAAAAGCGCGGGCACTTCATGCATTACGACATACATCGGGAAAAACTGCTTGCTCTCGCTCGCGAAATCGAAGCCATGGCCGCCACGACCCGGCAACCGGAAAAAACGGATCCGAACGACGGAGGGCGCAGCTGCTGCCCGGAAGAGATCCGGCGTTTCTGCCACGGCCCGGCCCGCCTGCGCACTCTGCCCATGGCGCCCTCGCCGGAAAAGGAGACCTGATCATGTCCACAGCCGCCCTGTACCTCATCACCGCACTTCTGCTTCTCTGTTCCTTCCGAAAAGACAGACGGAAAACCCGGCAGGCTCTGAAAAAGGCCTGGAAATCCTTTGAGAACATTCTTCCCCAGTTTCTGTCCATTCTCGTTCTCATCGGCATCATGCTGGCCGTGCTCGACAGAGAAACCATCACACGTCTTCTGGGAGCGGAATCCGGAGCTTCGGGCATGGCCGTGGCCGCCGTCGTGGGTTCCGTTACGCTCATTCCCGGCTTCATCGCCTTTCCGCTGGCGGCCTCGCTGCTCTCCTCGGGCGCAGGATACGGGCAAACGGCCATGTTTCTGACCACGCTCATGATGGTGGGCCTCGTTACTCTGCCGCTGGAAACGACCTTCTTCGGCAAACGTCTTGCCGTCATGCGCAATGCTCTCGCCTTTCTCTATGCCGTCATTTCCTCCGTCGTTCTGGGAGTACTGCTGTGATTCTCACGCTCTGCCGCCGTTACCGCATGTTTCTTGTTCTCTTCGGCGTAAATATCGCTCTTCTTTTTCTTGAGCCTTCCGTCGGACGCACGGCCTTTGCCGTCACCGGAGCCAATGTGCTCGAAATGCTCTCCTTCCTGCCTCCCATTTTTATCCTTCTCGGACTTCTGGACGTGTGGGTGGACAGGGAAACCATGATGAAATACATGGGACAGGGTTCGGGCGCACGAGGAATGCTGCTGGCCTTTATTCTTGGCTCAGCTGCGGCAGGTCCGCTGTACGCCGCCTTTCCCATGGCAGGCGTCATGATGAAAAAGGGCGCGAGCATGCTCAACGTCTTTATTTTCATAGGAGCCTGGTCCACCACGAAAATACCGCTCATCATGTTTGAAACAGCCACGCTGGGCTTCCGCTTCATGGCCCTTCGCCTTGTTTTCAACATCGCGGGCATATTCCTCATTGCCTTCATTCTTGAGAACGATGTGCGCAGGCATCCTGCCCCGGCGCCCCGGGAAAAAGAGATTTGACGCTTCCCGGTTTCGTCGCGTATTTTCCGAGCATCAGGCACGCTCACGCCGGTCTTCCGCCGTCACGAGCAGCAGCCCCACGAGCCGTTCCCGGCTCTCTCCGAAACAAATGCCCACCCCCAAGGCTGCACGGTTTCCGCGTTTCACGCCCCCTGCCGCCTTCCCTTCTCGCGGCGCAGCGCCGCTCCACTCAAGGCGGAGAATGTCATGCGCGGAAGAATCGTCTATGTCATGGGCGCCTCCGGAGCAGGCAAGGACAGCCTGATCCGGGAAATGCGGCAACGATTCCGTCCTTTTCCCCTCACCGTTGCCCGGCGACACATCACCCGCCCTCCCTTCCCGGGAGAAGATGCTCACATTTCCGTCAGTCACGAACGATTCGCCCGGCTTGCGGATGCAGGACGCTTTGCCCTGCACTGGTCCGCTCACGGTTGCCGATACGGCATTTCCGTCCGTTGGGAACAGGCACTCGCACACGGCATTTCCATCATCATCAACGGCTCACGCTCGGCGTTTCCGCAGGCAGCACTCCGCTACCCGGACATTCTGCCCGTTCTCGTCACCGCTCCCGTCCACATTCTCCGGGAAAGACTCATGCAACGCGGACGAGAATCAGGCAACGAGCTTGAGGAACGTCTGTCGTGCGCTCCTGTTCCCGTGCCTTCCGTCCCCGACCTCCCATGGATACACATAGACAACTCCGGCACGCTTGAGACTGCCGCCGATCTTCTGGAAAGAGAACTGCGACGCATTCTTTTTCCCCATGCCGCCCCTTTCTCTCTGTGAAATAAGCCTCTGCGGCATTGATTTTTCCCTCTCCCGACGCAGAACGCCGTTCCGGCTTTCCGTGCCTCACGCATGCTCTTTTCTGCTGTAAACGCTTCCTTCGTTACGTCCGTTCCGTTGTTCCGTACGAGAAAAGCAGCGCTTCTTTTTTCCATGCCCGCTTGACAAAGAATGCCCGCCCGTCTATTTCAAAAGTAAGTTTTCGAGTCGGTCCGGCTACAGCGCAAGCCATGCCTCTCCGACCTGAGTTTCTGCTCACAGGGTGGTTTCTGGAAACGGGGCCGCCTCCCGCATGCCGTTTTCGGCTGGAAAGAAAACGCTACGCTTGTGCCATGCCCGGAGAACTTTTCTCTTCATGGTTCCGGTGTTTTCGTCTGTGAGCAACACCGGAAACCGCGTTCGCGCGGCATGGAGAATCACATGAAAAGATTTCCCCTCCTTCTCAGTGTTGCGGCTGCCCTTCTTCTCTCCCTTCCCCTCTCCGCTCATGCCGAAAAGGCCCTTCACGTGTACTGCGGCGCCGGTATGACGAAGCCTTTCGGAGAAATAGCCGAGGCCTTCGCCAGAAAAACGCAGATGAAAATGGAAGTCACCTATGCCAACGCCGGTCAGATTCAGTCCCAGATCAACACCGCACAGGAAGGCGACTTCTTCATTGCCGGTGCCGTGGAAGAACTGAAGCCCGTGGAAAAATACGTGTCCGCGCGGCGCGATCTCGTCAAGCACATTCCCGTGCTCGCCGTGGCGAAAGGCAATCCCAAAAACATCAGAGGCATCAGGGACCTCGGCAACAGCGACCTGCGTGTGGTACTCGGCGATGCCAAGGCCACGCCCATAGGAAAGATTGCAGACAAGGCCATTGCCGATGCCGGTCTTTCCGGCAAGGTAAACGTGATCAGTCGAGGAGTGACGGCGCCTTCCATTTTCAACGCCCTCAACGTGGGCGAATGCGACGCCATCATCGTATGGAAGGAAAACGTTTCTCCCGCCATGGACATTGTGGCCGATCCCGCCATGGATGCCTACGTGAAGACCATTCCTGCGGCTTCTCTCTCCGTTTCCGCCAATCCCGAAGGACAAAAACTCTTTCTGAACTTTCTGAATTCCGATGAAGCGCACTCCATCTGGAAAAAATACGGCTACGTCGTGTTGAACTGACCTTTCCGGAAACCGTCCTTCCGCCGACCTGCGCGTGATGCCTTTGAGTCTCGCCGAAGGACGGTTTCTCCTCTCTTCTCCTTCCGTCCCGCAGCATCGGGTCTCTGAGCGCCATGAAACTGAAGACATCCCTCTTTGACGGCGCAAGCCTTATCATCACCTTTCTCACGGTACTCTTTCTCACGGCATCCGTCTGCACCATCATCATCGGAGGACTGCCCTTCCTGCCCGCGGCCTTCCGCTCTCAGGAAGTGCTCTTCTCCATAAAGCTGAGCCTCGCCACCTCAACGCTTTCCACGCTGTTGTGCTTTCTCGTGGGCATTCCCTGCGCCTACGCGCTGGCAAGGTGCCGCATGCCGCTGCGCAACCTCTGCCGTCTCGTTCTGGAACTGCCCCTGTCGCTGCCCTATCTCGTGCTCGGTCTCTGCCTTCTCATGATGTTTTCCTCGGAAGCCGGCAGAATGCTCAAGTCCTTCGGCATACGCGTCATCTTCGAACCTGCGGGAATAGTCATGGCGCAATGGCTCGTCAACATTCCCTTCGTCATACGGCTCATGCGCTCGGCTCTGGAAGAGCTGGACGGCAGACTGGAATTCATTGCAGGAACGCTCGGAGCCTCGCGCTGGCAGCGTTTCTGCACCATAACCCTTCCCCTTTGCCGCAACTCCATTCTCATGGCCGCCATACTCACATGGTCCAGAGCCGTTGGTGAATTCGGCGCAACGCTCATGCTCGTAGGCGTCACCCGCATGAAAACGGAAACGCTTCCGGCCAGCATCTACCTCAACATAAGCACGGGCGACAACGGCATGGCCATGGCCTCGGCCATCATTCTTCTTTTCATGTCCGGCGCAGCCCTCATGCTTTCCACGCTGCTCCGGCGCCGCACCGCAAGCCGCATGGAAGGGGTGCTTCCATCATGAATCCTCTCGCCTTCGAAAATTTCTGCCTCACAACGGGCAGCATGCGCATCCGGAACATCACCTTTGCCCTCGAAGAAAGAGAAATGTTCGCCATTCTCGGCCGGACGGGAGCAGGAAAAACGCTGCTTCTGGAATCGGCGGCCGGATTCTATTCTCCGGAAGGAGGCCATATCCTCCTCTACGGCTCGCCGGTGGAAACCATTCCCCTCACCGAACGCCGCATAGGCTTCGTGTATCAGGATCATGCGCTCTTTCCCCACATGAGCGTGGAAGAAAACATAGCCTACGGGCTGCGCGTCCGGCACGAGTCCTCCGCCGAACGGGAAAAAAAGGTACGGCACATTGCCGGCCTGCTCGGTATAGACCATCTGCTGAAAAACCATCCGCAGACCCTGAGCGGCGGAGAAAAACAACGCGTTGCTCTGGCCAGAGCCCTGGTGCTCAGACCTCGTCTGCTTCTTCTCGACGAACCTTTTTCTTCCCTTGATCCGGCCACGAAAAAAAAACTTTATGAAGAGGTACGAAGCATTCCGCAGCAATTCGACTGTGCGGTGCTCTTCGTCACTCACGATTTCCGGGAAGCGCAAATGCTCGCCTCCCGCATAGGCATCATGGCTCACGGAAACATGCTCTGCATTCGCCGTTCGGACGAACTTTTCACACGCAGCGACAATGCAGAACTCAATGCCTTTCTTGGTCTGGAGGACGACGCATGACCACGCAGGAACTTTACAGGAATCTCAAGCAGGAACTGGAACGCCTTGTCCGGCTCCATCACCTGAACGAAAGTCCCATCATGCTGAAAAGCCGAGGACTTTCCCCCGAAGAGGCCATAGGCAACACCGTGCGCAGGGACTATCCCATTCTTGCGGGCAAGGAAGTCATGCTGCAGGCCCGGTTCGGGAATTCCCTCGGCCAGGCATTTACGGACGCGCCTTCCGACTTCTGCGGCACGCTCGACGACGTGCTGGCTCTTGACCCCGAAAACGACGCGCACAGTCGAGGGCTGCTCGTGGCCACGCTGAACGCCGTCATGCGGCACACCGGCGACATCGACCATACCGTCCACTGCCGCAACGACGATCTGGAACGCTGCGCCGAGGCTTACGCCGCACGCATTCGTGAACTCTGCGGCTCGCCCCGCGTCACGCTCATAGGCTATCAGCCGGCCCTCACGGCACGACTGTCTCAGGAATTCCCCCTGCGCGTGCTCGACATGAATCCTCAGTTCGTGGGCAGCGTAAAGTCGGGCATCACCATAGAAAACGGAAACGAAAGCTACGGAAACGCCGTGCTCGACTGGCCGGATCTCGTTCTCTGCACGGGCAGCACGCTGTGCAACGGCAGCTTCGTCAACTTCATCGACATAGGAAAGCCCGTCATTTTCTTCGGCATTTCCGGCGCGGCGGCGGCACGGCTGTTCTCTCTTCCCCGTTTCTGCCCGTGCTCGTACTGATAAATACCGCAGCCCCCTGCCCCGCATCCGGTGCAGCAGAAGATTGTTCCGCGGCGACCGGACTCGTCGTTCCGTTGTGAACGACAGCGACCGCCCCGCCCAGACTGCGCTTCAAGCCTCCGCTTTTCCCCTCATGCCGCGCTTCTCCGACAGGAAAACGCGGCTTTTTTAAGATTCTCCGACTCTCCCCCTCTTCACTGCCCGTCAGAACTGCTTATTAAAAATGGCAGAGATGAATACTCGAAAAAAACAAAAAAACTTTTCCATGTAAGGATGGTGTAAGTTTCCCGTGATCTACTGTCCTCAAGTGGAAAAGGCAATCACTGAAAAAACATAAATATCATACTCACGGAGGCTCTTATGACCATGCATTCCGCCCGCAAAAACGGCTCTTCCAACAACGCTGTTTCCCCTCTTTCCGTCGCGCTCGGCGCAACCCTCGCCCTCTCCCTCATGCTCGGCGCCTCGACCGCCCTTGCCAAGGGTCCCGACGGCGGCTACAACCGCGGAGGAGGCTTCACCGGCCCCGGCCCTGCCCTCAGCACCGTGCAGCAGGCCAAGGACATGCGCGACGATTCCCCCGTCACGCTTCAGGGACACATCGTTCAGCACCTCGGCGATGACCACTATCTGTTCAAGGACAACACCGGCACCATCAATGTGGAAATCGACCACAAGCGCTGGCAGGGCCAGAACGTCGGTCCCAACGACCTCGTGGAAATCTCCGGCGAAGTGGAAAAGGACTGGTCTGAACTCGGCATCGACGTAAAGCGCATCATCAAAAAGTAAGACACAACCGGCGCGTTCCTCACGGGGCGCGCCGGAATCATAAGGGAGCACCATGCGCATTCTTCTCATCGAGGATGACACTCTCATAGGAAACGGGCTTAAAATGGGCCTTCCCGCCATGGGCTTTGCCGTGGACTGGTTCAAGGAAGGGCCCCTCGGCATGAAAGCCCTTGAAGCGGCCACATATGACGCCGCCATCCTCGATCTGGGACTTCCCGGCATGGACGGACTCGACGTTCTGAAAAACTGGCGAGCCTCAGGACACGACATTCCCGTGCTCATTCTTACTGCAAGAGATGCCATAAGCCAGCGCGTGGACGGACTCAACCTCGGTGCGGACGATTATCTCGGCAAGCCCTTCGATCTCGACGAAGTGGCGGCCAGACTGCGGGCCCTCGTGCGCCGCAGGCACGGAGTAACCTCTCACCAGCTCATGCACGGCGCCGTCAGCTTCGATCCGCAGACAAGAACGGTATCCCTGAACGGACAGCCCGTGACTCTGGGGCAGAAGGAAGTCATGCTCGTGGAACTTCTTATGCTGAACGGACAGAGCGTGCTTTCCCGCAGCGCCATTGAAGAAAAGCTCTATCCCTGGGGAGAAGAAGTGAGCAGCAATTCCGTGGAAGTGCTGGTGCACCGCATACGACGTAAACTGGGGTCCGGTTTCATAAAAACCGTACACTCCGTAGGCTATACTCTGGGAGATGCCTCATGAAGCCCCGCCCTGCCCGTCCGGGCACACGGCTCCGCAAGGTCGGACAAGCCTGCCGTCAGACCGCCACGTCATCGGCAAGAGCCTTTTCCGACCTTTTTTTACGATGCGGCCGCCTCATGGAAAAGCTGTGGCACCACCTTCTCGCCCGACCTGCCAGCCGCAGAAGCCTCCGCCTCAGACTGAGCCTGTTCTTTTCGCTGTTCATGCTTGCGGCGTGGCTCGCCGCCGCGCTTTTTACCTGGCAGACGTGCCGAAGCTACATCAACGAATTTTTTGATTCCCAGCAGATGGCCATGGCAAAAACGCTGGCTGTGGCGGACCTCTCGCACGCCCCCAGAAAACTGCCCAAGCCCGGCGACATGATGCCCGGCGTCAAAAAACACGGACTGGGCCAGCAGGAAGACGACGCCATTGCCTTTGCCGTGTTCTCTCCGGACGGAAACCGCCTTCTCGCCGACGGCAAGAAAGGCGGACGCTTTCCCTTCGAGCCTTCAAGACGCGGCTTCATAAACGAGCCTCTGCACAACGACGACGATGTCTGGCGCATCCTCTGGATGAACTCAAGAGATGGAAAATACATCATTGCCGTAGGGCAGGAGCTTGAATACCGCAGCGACATGACTCTGGAAATGCTGGAAGGCCAAATGCTCCCCTGGCTCATTCTGCTGCCCGTGCTGCTCGGAGGCCTGTTTCTGCTTCTTACCAGGGAACTGGCGCCTTTGCGTTCTATGGCCGCCGATCTTCAGTCCCGTAAGCCGGAAGACACTTCTCCTCTGGACGTTCAGAAACTGCCTTCGGAAGTTCTTCCCATGGCGCAGTCGCTGAACGGATTTTTTGCCCGCACCAGGGAAATGCTCACAAGGGAACGCTCCTTCATTTCCGATGCCGCACACGAACTGCGCACGCCTCTTGCCGGTCTGCGCATTCAGGCACAGGTGGCTGCTCAGCCCGGTCTTCCCCCGGAAACGCGAAAAGAAGCGCTTTCGTTTCTTCGTCAGGGCATCGACCGCTGTGCAAGGCTCATAGACCAGCTGCTGGCTCTCTCCCGGCTTGAGGCTGCCCACGGACTCGGCGACTCGCCTTCATCCGGAGAACTTGCCCGGTCCCCGGTCAGCTGGAACGATCTTTTAACCCGGGCCATCCCTTCCTACATTCCCCGGCTTGAGCAGGCGAACATCCGCCTTGAATCCCGGATATCATCCCTCAGCTCCATTGCGGAAGGCAACGAAACACTGCTTGCCATGCTCCTGCGCAATCTTCTGGAAAACGCCACGGCCTACACGATTGAAGGGGGACTCATCCGGGTGACGCTGGAACAGGAAAGCCTCATCGTGCAGAATGACTGCGACTGTCTGCCCGAAGAGAGCGCAGGCCGGCTGGGAGAACGCTTTTTCCGGCCGCCGGGACAGGAAAAGACCGGCAGCGGACTCGGACTGTCCATTGTAAAACGCATTGCTGCCATACACGGCTTCAGACTGAGCATGGGCATGGAAAAAAACGCCCGGGATTTCTCCGAATGCTCCTTTAAAGTCACGCTTCACTGGTAAGATTGTTTTCTCCGCACGACTTTGTTCAGAGACACGCTCTGCCGTAAAAATCCATCGCAGACCAGCCCTCCATTACTGCCCGCACTCCAAGAAATATGCTGACGGAATCTCCACACGAAGCCTGATTCCGGCAGGGCTCTGCCGTACGTAAATGCCGTCGGGCTTTCGCCGCCATGCAGAAAGGATGTCGGCGGCATGACGTGCCCCTTTTTACGGGGGGCGCCGAAACCAGTCCTCGCAAAGCCGTCACGCCGGAGCGGCCACGCCTTTCATCTCCCATTCTGCAAACCGTCGTGTCTCCCCTCCCCGGCTTTAAACAATACACTCAAAGATATCGAAGAGTTACCCCAAGAAGCACAACTCAACGCGGTACTTTTCACTCACAAAAAACACCTTTCAAAATGTAACATAATATTATTTTTGACATCGCAGAAAAAATTAGTATGTTAGAAAATTGCTATACTCATATGTGAACAGCAACCGACCTTTTCATTTTTTTGTTATTTCTATCATCTGTGAAGGAGACATCCATCAGAAAACTGATTTTTGAACAGAATTACATGAATTCTTTTATTCAAACAAAAATATGATGGCTGGTATCAAGTATAAAATAAAAAGAAACGCCGACAGTATGCATCCTGTTCGACGCACATCATCAGCGTTTCCGTACTGCGCATCTACCGGCCATTACGGCAGGGGAATCAAACGGAATCCCACACGGGGTACCGTTTTCAGAATAGGCTTGTTCTGCTTTTCCAAATGACTTCGCAGAATATGTATGTAGGTGCGAAGGGCATCGCTGTTGGGAGGTGTATCGCCGTAAAGTTCATTTTGCAGCTCGCTGCGACTGACGACATTGGGAGCAGCCTTCATCAGGCGGGCCAGCAGCGTGAACGCCATGGGCGGCAGATGCATATGCATGCCGTCGCACATGACGGTATGCGCCTGTGAATCGAGCTCTATGCCCGCCCAGCTCAGACGCGAGGAGGAAAGATGCGCCTTGGAAAGACGTATGGAGGCCAGAATGCGGGCCTCAAGCTCCAGCATATGAACAGGACTCGTCACAATATCGTCGGCGCCGCTGTTCAGATACCGGGGCAGATTTTCCAGCGTGTTTTCAGGAACCAGCAGAATGACGGGGCTGTTTATTCCCTCCATTCTGAGACATGTATAGAGGGGAATTCCATTCTGATCCGTGAACAGAGCATCTATGACAAGGGCGTCATACGCAGACGTCTTCAGGCAGTTGCGTACTTCATCGCTGTCTGCGGCGCTGTCGAGCTGATAACCCATGGGTTCCAGATACGCAAAAATCTTCTTCATTGCCGACGTATCGGAAGCAGCAATCAGCAAATGGAGATCAGGAACGGAAAGCTGTTTTTTCAGGCTGTATAGCATAAGCAGCTCTCTGACTGGCTTTTACTTGGCAGAAACAGGAGGAAAAAAACAGAGCTTCCGCAAAAAACAAAAAGTAATACATGAATCAGCAACAGAAAAATGTTTCTGCTGACTGTTGCATGCAACATCAGTGGCACACTAGGGTATAGCCTAGTCTTCGTCAAGCTTTTCCCGGTCAAAACCCTTCACTTCCGGAGGACACATGTCGATCATCAGCAACCTCGGAATCATCATGAAAAACAAAAAGTTGACGTACGAAGACCTGCAGCACATCTCTCAGGTCGCTCCCGACACCATAGCCAGGGCAAAAGACGGAAGAATCGCCACCTGCAAACTCGCCACGCTGGAAAAACTGGCCTCAGCGCTCGACGTCGATATATGCCAGCTTTTCAGCTATGCCAAGGAAGAGGATCTCTCTTCATAACCTGTACCGGAAGCCCGATCATGACATCCAGATGTTATAAAAAAACGGGAGAGAACCTGCGTCCTCCCCCGCAAAAGCCGGATTTCATCCGGCGCGGACCGGGCCCGCGTCGAATTAGAACTTATAGGCGAAGTTAAGAGCGGCGCTCCAGGAATCCTTATCCATGTCGCTCTTCTTGCCGTAGGCGGCCTTGTGATCGTTGTAGTCGAAATCGTTGATGATGTAGGCGAGTTCGAGAACAGCGGTCAGATTCTTGTAAATCTTGTAGGTGCTGGCGAGGTTGAATTCCACGGCGGCATCGGAAGTGGTCATGTACTCGTAGGCGCCATAGGCAGCGGACTTGGCGTCGCTGTTGGTACCCTTCCACAGAGTCACGGTGAACTTGTGGCTCAGATCTTCCAGGAAGGAAACGTCTTCGATACCGGCCTGAACACCCCAGGTACCGGCAATGTTGTGACGGGTGGTGTTGTCGTACAGACCGTATTCACCGGAGCAGAACGCCATGGTGGGATGGAAACGACCGGCGTTGGTGGGAATCCAGTTCTGGCGGGCATACTTGACGCTGCTGTCGTCACCGGAACCATACCAAGCACCGAGAATGGGAGTACCGTAGGCAGTCTTATAGGAAGCCTTGGCCTGCACATACCAGCCATCGCGATCATTCGGAGCTTCAGCGCCTTCGTAGTTGGCCATACCGTAAGCGCCGGACACCTTCAGGGTGAAGGGATCAAAGTAGGTCATCATGAAATTCGAGCCGAACCAGTAGGCATTGGCATCGGCAACCGTGAGCATGCCGTCGGTGGAACCGGGAACAGGAGCTCCGGCATCAAGGGCACCGTACATCATATAGGGAGTGAAGGAAAAACCGTCGAACTGGAAAGCGGCGGCCACGGAGAACATATCGGACTTCCGGGACTGATCGGTGTCGTTGCCGTTGGCGGAAGTGTAGGAACTGCGGATCCAGAAAGCGGTCAGGTTGAGCCAGTCGGTCACAGGAGAAGACACGACCACGCCGTCGCGGCCGCCCCAGCCGGGATGCATGATGGCATTCTTGCCAAAAGCGTCTTCAGGAAGACCGATAAGCTGCTTACCCATACGAATCTTAACGGAGGTCTGGGGAATCATCCAGTCCATGTAGGCCTGGCGAACGGCGATATTGGAATTGCGGCCGGTGGTATCGGTACCCCAGTCGTAGCCGTTGTTGGCATCCTGGGCAATACCGGTCTGCAGCTGCAGATAACCGGAGAGCTCCTCGCTGACGGAGAAGGTCATGCCGAGACGCATGCGCTGGCCGGCATTGTCGAAGTTGTCGCCGGAGGCAATTCTTTCACCGATCATGTAGGAGAACAGGTATTCACCGTCCATCTTCACGTCAACGGCGGAAGCAGGGGCAGAGGCGGCGCAAATCATGCCGGCAGCCAGAAGAAGCGTAGAAAGCTTTTTCATTGTAGTCATTCCTTTGAAAAAAGTGATTGATGACACCTATGGAAAATCCCTCTTTTTCCATGGAACGACCCTGCAACAGTCTTTGATAAAAATTTGATAAAAAAAACACAAATTTATTATAATAAAAAAAGATAATTCATTATTTTTATTGGAAATAAAAAAAATTTTACATTTTCTTTTCTCTTCCAGAACAGCATTTCTCCTCAAATCCGATTCTGTCGCCTCATGCACAGAGAGCAAAAAAACGACAACAGACGTATTCAATCGGTTAGGAAAATGCGTGACTTTCAAAACGATATTTTCCGACACGGGGATTTTTCCTCAGCTGGGGAACTTCGACAGACCTTCCCTCTGTTGCAGCACCGTGAGAAACGAAATCATCTTTACTCGTCTGAATGGCCCGACCGGACGAGATGGCCGATTTGTCAACAATGGACATCACCTCTTCTCTTCCGAAACTTTCTCCCTCAGACCGTGGCGAAAAAGAGCACATTATTAAAAAAAGATGCCCGGAACACGTCGATTCGAACAATGTTCCGGGCATGTTGCCCTTGGGGAAACGCCTCGCGCTTCCCTATAAAAAATGATTACTGCTTTGCAGCAAGAATGACATGGGGAGCCTTAATGGCGGCCTGCACACTCACTCCTTCCGCGATACCGGCTTCATCCAGGCTGTCCACCGTGCATACGGAGGTAAGGTGATCGCCGTTGGAAAGCTCTACGGACACGCTGGCCATGATCTGCCCCTTCTTGATGCCCGTAACCTTGCCGGGCAGCATGTTGCGGGAAGAGAGAATATACCCCTCCAGATCACGAGCCAGAAGGACATTCACGCCCTTCACCATGGCCAGAATCTCACGTCCGGGGCAAAGCCCCAGGGTTTCGGTGCTCTTGCAGGTGACAATGGCCGAAACTTTAAGTCCCCCCTTGAGGTCAATCTCAATTTCATCATTAACAACGCCACGCTTTACGGACGTGACAACACCTTCCAGAATATTTCTCGTCGTTACCTTCATCGGACATGCTCCTTCCATAGAAAGTTGCGAAATTAAATAATCACCCCTCAACTGCTGTCAATGGCTCAAGCCGGTGTGCGACAAGCCCGCTCAGACAAAGCATCATATGACTCCGTCCCCAGAGAAGCCGCAAACATTTTGAATTCCCCGGCTAAAAAACGAGTTCCAACCTGATCGCCCCCCCCAAAAAATATGCCGAAAAATTTTCTCTTGTCCGGTCTCCCGCCTTCCACCGCCGCCATAAAGATGAATCACGGAGTACAGTTCCTGCGCAATATCCTACTCTCCTGTCAGACCTCACGGGAAATTCTGTCTGCTGGAGATAGCCATTCAAAACGACAACAGACCAGCTTCCACTCCATGCTGAGAAATGACCGTCTCTTCTTAATAAGAGGAGCATTCTGGAATGTCATTCGGCAAAAATCTGCTTTGCGCGGTCAACGGCAAAAAAAATCTCTCCATGTGCCGTCAAACAACATGAAGAGAAGCATTTATGCTTTATCTGCAGCATCAGTGCGATGAAATCTGCAATTTTTCTCCAGCTGCAAAAGAAACAGCATTGCTGACATTTTCCCCATCAAAGGAAGAAAACTCTAAAAGAATACCAGCTACTCAGATATTATCGCCATTTTTAAAGGATTCATCAACTTTACAATATTATTATATTGTCCGGCAGCAATATGGATAAAATCAATATTTTTTATTTTCGGAGAAAAATTCTTTAAAAGACAATATACGATTCCGTCCTCTCCTCTTTCAATTTTCAAGGAGCCACAAACTTTTCTATTTCCCAATTTTTTGGGAATGGAACAAAGAACCGTGTCTTCATAAACGGAAAACTTTTTGGCGGTATCCAGGAACAGCTTATTGTTCTCCCCATAAAAAGTGCCCTACACTCTCACCCAGTACGTCGTCTGAGACAACTTCTTGCTGTAGCAAGTTCAGTACGCACGTTATCCTTTCTGCTATCCCCTATATAAATATCATATATATCAGATGATTTAAAATAATACTCCTCATAATTATTTACTTTTTTACAGTAAGAATGACGATTTTAAAAAATATTCACGAGAGCCCGGCATATTAATAGAATTCTGTGCCGAGGTGAAAGAATTTATGACGCCTGATCCGCCATTATTCACACATCCGAAACAGGCCAGAAACGTCATACCGAGAAGCAAAATGAATATGATGCACAAAAAAACCCGCTCTAATCAGCGGGTTATTATCCTGTGGCAAGGGTGGGATTAGATACTGTATATTATCCCATTAGTATAATTGAGTTTCGTCAAAGTCGATGGACTACTATACCCCCAAATATACCCCCTGACGGATCTCAATACCCTGCGCGTTCTCTTTATATCTTACCTTCAATTAAAAGTCAGCTGCATACCTTTGAGCTAAAAAATTCCCCACACCTTACGGCATGGGGAGGAAAAACATATCAAAAGCCAAGTCCTACATATTTAATAATATAGAAACTTCTTGAAAAGAGACACTCTATAAAAAGCATAGTAAAATATTGTATTTTCAATATATTATCGCATATATTCAATGCATTTCATGTAACCGAAGGATTGACGGAGACTTTTTATGGACATTAGTACATCATATATAGCATGTATTTTTGCTATAATCTTATGAATAAAAAGTATCCGCACGCCCCCATAAACTAAATTGATCTTTATTATTTTTAATATATTTTTGTGTTTCTTCACGAGAAAGAAGATAACAATTTTTATCCTCTGCTGCAAAGTCAGCAGTGGATAATTTTTGTTTGTAATTTTTCTTGCTGAATATTCCACCACGTGTAATATACCTAATGTTTGAAATTTTATTTATAAATGTTTTTAGTGATTGAATATCAAGTGATAAAATAATGTATTCTAGATTTTTATATTTTGTTATATAATTTATCTTTTTTTCAAGAGTTGATTTGTTTGTTATTGATTGTATATTAGTTTGTATTTCATAGTCCTTCTTATAATAGCTATTTTTACTTAGTAATTTATCTATTGAATATGGTAAGAATTTTTCTTCTTCAAGGATATTGTAAAATATATCACAAGCGAATTCACTAAACTCATTATTAGAGATAAAATTTCTACCTTTCACGCTTCCAGATACTGATATAATGGCATGAAGATGAACATGTATATATTTTTCTGAAGTTACACTTCCAAATTCTATACTTGTAATATAACCTTTAATTCTTTTTGAGAAAAATTTACTATTTTTTATTCTTGTAAAAAGTTCTCGTAGAAATCTTATCATATCCTTAATATATTCTACTTTAATTCTACAAGGAGACAAAGTAATAAATACAGCATTAATTTTTTCCATATTTTTTACTATACCTATTGCTTCTTTTCTCATATTATACATTTTTAAATCGTTGCATATTGGACATACGCATTCTTTACATCTGTAAAACCCAGATGGCTTTATTAAAGTTTCACCTGTTAATTTGTTTATATGTTCAATAACATAAAGAAGTGATGAGCAATTGGATACCTTTTCATATCTTTCAAAGCAACCTCTTTTCAGCCTATTAACAAACTTTTCTTTATTTCTACGAATAAAAAAACTCATATCTTCCTCTATTTGTATTTTAATACAAAATCTTAATAGGTTTTTCTAAACAATTTCAAATTAACTTATTTTATTTTTTTTAAATAAAAAGGCGGAACAATGTATGCCGCCTTTTTTCTTGAATTACACTATACTATTTATTAACGTTGTCATCATTATATACTAATGTTTGATATTCGTTTTCATTATACATTTTTATCAATTCAATAATTTCTTCTGCCACTTCATACACATCACTCAGATTTTCATCCGCCAAATTCGGATTTTTTCTCAAGTAGTCGCGAAGATTACAGATGTCACGATAGGACTTACTTTTCGGATCTACAGTCTTTTTCATAGGCTTATGTTCCTTTTTATTTATATAGTTACTGAACGCTTCCATTTGATTATCAGCTTTTTTTCTTGCGATAACCAACATATCTCGCTTTGGAATATCGTCTCTTTTTCTTACTTCATTACGTATTTCTTTATCGAGATTCATCAATGTTCTATAATCTGATACGGTCTGTTTCGATATGTTAAGCGTTTCTGTAAGATACTTTGTTGTTAACTTGTACTTGTCGATATACTCAGCCATATCGATGTAATGAATATCAGATCTGACGATATTATCTTCCAGGCAGACATTCCTGAAATTACAATAAATGAATCTGGCCCGGATGGTTTTAAAGCCAAGTTCCTTACAGGCACGCAACCGACGCTGACCGGAAATGAGGTATATCCGTTTCTCAGCTTGCTCCGGTTTTGCCTCACCGTTGACTGTCGCTTCCGTAAGGATAATGCTGCTGTTCTGACCGGAGGCTCTAATGCTGTTCTTCAGGGTCTCAAGCTCTTCCTGATCTATGTGCTTGCGAATTTCACACGGGTTGTCGAAAATAAGATCAACGGGAATTTCGTATTCCTTATTCTCCTCATATTCCCTAATGCTCTTATCCACTGGAACAAGTGGGAACGTATTGATGTTAAGATTTTCAAAAATTTGATTACTAAGTTCACTAATCTGATCTTTAAAAGAATCCATAATAAACTCCATTGTTAAATGTTAAACAAAAAATAATCTACTCATACCATTTCTATATAAAAATATAAAAAAAATTATGACACAAAAAGAAGCCCTCTTCTTATGTAAAAGAGGGCTTTTGTTTTAGTCTGTCGAAGCTATTGCCTGATGGGTTGTGGTTTTCTGTAGGTGTTGAGGGTTTTGAGCAATCCCCGCAAAACTACGGGGTTTGACTCGCATTCTCTAAGGATTTCAGCCTGTTCTTGATACTGTTCACAATTCATTCTCTCCACCGGACAGCCATAAGTCTGCTCCAGGTATTGCCGGTAATGAGGAATGTAATCAGCCAAATTCAAGGCGGAAAGCATCTGACTCAGCGGTATCTTCTTTTGTGCGGTCGAAGACTGCGGCCGGGAAGTCCGCCGTGATGGACTCTTTTCCTGCCGAAGCGATGCGGCATTGCCGTCATCATCTTCTTCCGTGACTATGCCGAGCATGGCGGAAAGCGCATAGCGTCGTCCATAGGTACAGGCTGAACCAAGCCCCTGAGCATCATTTTTTGCCAGCGGGATCATG
>CALUPL010000088.1 GCA_944322635.1 uncultured Mailhella sp. | reverse complement strand
ATAATGTTCCCGTCCGGGTGCGTTCCACCTTCTCGAACGATCCGGGCACGCTGGTCACCAAGGAGGACATCATGATGGAGTCCGTGCTCGTTTCGGGCATCGCTTTTGATAAGGATCAAGCCAGAGTTACGCTCCGCGACGTGCACGACAGACCCGGTTCTGCGGCCAGCATCTTCAGCCCGCTCGGCAATGCGGGCATTGTGGTGGATATGATCATTCAGACCGCCAGCCGCGACGGCGTGACCGACATGGCCTTCACCGTTTCCCGCAAGGATCTGAAGCGCACCCTCGAGGTGCTGGAAAAGGCCGCCCCCGCATGCAGCAGCATTGAGCACTCCTCCAACATCGCCAAGGTGTCCGTGGTAGGCGTGGGCATGCGCAATCACAGCGGCGCTGCCAGCCGGGGCTTCGACGCTCTGTACAAGGCCGGCATCAACCTCATCATGATCAGCACCTCGGAAGTAAAGATTTCCTGCCTGGTGGACGAGGCCGACCTCGAGCTCGCGGTCAACGTTCTGCACAAGGAATTCGACCTGTAGTCGTCCGGGCTTCGGCCCGGCCATGCCACGTATCGACAAAGGGGAGCGCGCTCCCCTTTCTTTTTCCATCTGCCGCAAAGCTTACGGCGAGGCCGTCATGACTCTTCATCTGCCTGTTCCCGTCATCACCGTCCTTCTGCTCATCGGCTCCAACATCTTCATGACCTATGCCTGGTACGGGCATCTGCGTCATCAGTCCCTCACCTTCGTGGGAGCCATTCTCGTGAGCTGGGGCATAGCCTTCTTCGAATACTGCCTTCAGGTTCCCGCCAACCGAGTAGGATACGGCTACTTTTCCGCTGCGGAGCTGAAAACCATTCAGGAAGTCATTTCTCTGACCATTTTCGGCATATTCTCCACGCTTTATCTCGGCGAAAGCCTCACGTGGAACCACGCCGTGGGCTTTGCACTCATTGTGGCCGGGGCCTTCTTCGTGTTCAAGGGCTGAACGCCCCGGAAGCCTCTTCACGCTTCTCACGGAAGGCGCCGGGAAACGCGCTTTTTTTAAAACATCCTGAACAACGCCGGCTCTCCGATCTTTCCGCAGGAAAAATCCTCGACCGGAAAGACGGCTTTCATGCCGCCCTACATACGGATTTCAGGACAGGAACATGATCTGCCATGTCGCTCTATGCACGCCGCCCTATGCCACGCTGAGCTATCTCACGCCCGAAGAGTTCCCGGACTTTCCGTGGCAGGCCGGACTTCGCGTAGCCGTTCCGCTCGGCAACGGAGCCATACGCGCGGGCGTCGTGACGGCCGTGTTCGCAGATGACGACGAAAACGCCCTGAAGGAATGCTCCGCCGGACAGCACGGCATGAAAAAAAACGGGGACATCACCCTGCGTCCCGTCACCTGGCCGCTGGAACTCACGCCGCTTCTTGCCGGAGAGTACATGGAAACCGTGGAGCAGCTTGCCGCGCGTCAGTACTCCTCGCCGGGACGCATACTGGGCAACCTTCTTCCTCAGGGGCTGCGCGTCACGGCGCGCATTCGTGTGCGTCAGTATCTGCCCGACATCGACGGCAAGGGACAAAAACCGCGCCTTTTCGCCCTGCGCGACATTCCGGCCATGAGTTCCGAGGAACGGACGCGCCTGGCGCAGGACTTCGTGCACGGCCGGGCGGAAATTCTCATGCTGGCCGAAGATGCGGCCGACGGAGAGCTCTGTGCTCTCACCTGCGACCCGCCGTGGCCGGTACGCCCGAATGCCGTAAAGCAACGTGAAATGCTCGACTGGCTGCTGGCGAACGGTGTTGTTCCGCGCAAAAGACTGCGCGAAGCTCTGCCCGACAGTTCCCAGACGCTCACGGCACTCGTAAAAAGCAAGCTTGTGGAACTTCGGCCCTCATCCCCCGAAGAAGAGGAAGCGGAAATAGGTGAGGAACTTCTGCCTCCGCCGGAACCGCCCTTTCAGCTGACGGACGAACAGCAGGCTGCTCTTCACGAATACTGCGGGGAAATGGACGCCCTTGCGAGGGGAGAAAAACGGCCTTTTGCCCATCTTCTCTTCGGCATCACGGGCAGCGGCAAAACGGCCGTGTATCTGGAACTGGCTCATGCCTGTCTCACGAGAGGACGCTCCGCGCTCATTCTCGCTCCGGAAGTGGCCATAGCCCTCAAGCTGCGCAGAGACGCAGAACAACGCTTTCCCGGCACGCCCATATTCTTCTATCACGGCTACCAGAGCCAGCAGCAGCGTGAACGCACCTTCCGCCGCCTTGCCGCACGAAAAGAAGCCTGCCTCGTCATAGGCACGCGTTCCGCGCTTTTTCTTCCCGTACCGCCGCTCGGCGCCATCATTCTGGACGAGGAGCACGACGGCTCCTTCAAGCAGGAAGACCGTCTGCCCTATCAGGCCAAGGAAGTGGCCTGGGAGCGGGCCCGCAGACACAAGGCCCTTCTCATACTCGGTTCGGCCACGCCGGACATCAAAACATTCCACGCCGCCAGGGAAGGACTCTTTCCCATCTCCCGTCTGACGCACCGCACGGGAGGAGGTCAGCTTCCCGCCATAGAGCTTGTGGACATCAAGGATCAGCCTGCTTCAAAGCTCCTTTCCCCGCGGGCCGTGGAAGCTCTGCGGGAAACCGTGCAAAGGGGCGAGCAGGCCGTGGTGCTGCTTAACCGAAGAGGCTATGCGCCGCTCATGTACTGCCTGAACTGCGGCACCGTGGCCAAATGCCCGAACTGCGACATAGCCCTCACGTATCACAAGAAGCGCGAACAGCTCGTCTGCCACTACTGCGGACATACACGCCCCTTCCCTTCCCCCTGCGAAAAATGCGGAGGCCTCAACTTTCTGCCCATGGGAGAAGGAACGGAAAAATTGGAAGAGAGCCTTGCCGGAGAGGAACTTGCAGGAGCCCTGCCGCCCGGCGGCCGGGTTCTCCGGCTCGACCGCGACAGCACGAGCCGCCCCGGACGCATGGAAGAAATACTCGCCGCCTTTGCAAGGCAGGAAGCGCAGGTTCTCGTAGGCACGCAGATGCTCTCCAAGGGGCATCACTTTCCCAACGTCACGCTGGCCGTAGTGGCTGACGGCGACATGGGCCTCAATATGCCCGACTACCGTTCGGCGGAACGCACCTTCCAGCTTCTCGTGCAGTCATCGGGACGCGCCGGACGCGGAGAAAAACCGGGAAAGGTACTCATTCAGACAAGAGACATCCATCACTACTGCTGGGAATTCGTAAAGACGGGAGACTATGAGGGCTTTTACGAACATGAAATTGCCCTGAGAAAACAGCGCCGCTATCCGCCCTTCGTCAAGCTGGCCCTGGTTCGACTCTCCTACCCCTGGGACTGGAAGGACGGTCAGAGCAGGGTAAACTCTTTTGCATCCTTTCTGCGCGCTCACGGCCGTTCTCTCGGACTGACCGTGCTCGGTCCGGCTCCTGCTCCGCTTGCCCGCATTCAGGGACGGATGCGCTTTCAGTGTCTCATGAAGGCCGACTCCTGGCAGCATGTGAGGCAGGCCTACGCCCTTGCACTGCGAGACCTCGGCAACATGCCGCACGAACTCAGAATCTCCCTCGACCTCGACCCGGTGAACATGCTCTAGGTTCAGGACTCATTAAATATAAAAGATGACAATGGCAGCGAGACAAATAGCCGAAAAGAACGTGTGGGCACAACGGTCATAACGCATGGCTATTCTGCGCCAATCCTTGAGTCGGCCGAAC
>CALUPL010000087.1 GCA_944322635.1 uncultured Mailhella sp. | reverse complement strand
GAGAACGGACAATGGCTCTGGATCCCAAGCAGCACGCGGACTGGGAAATCGCCCAGGACGCGGAATCCCGCATGAAAGACATTTACCAGATCGGCAGAGAGCTGGGCCTTGAAGACAAGGAACTGCTTCCCTACGGCCACGTCATGGGCAAGGTGGACTATCAGTCCGTGCTCTCTCGTCTGGCGGACCGGCCCGACGGTAAGTATGTCGATGTGACGGCCATCACTCCGACTCCCTTCGGAGAAGGCAAGTCCACCACCACCATAGGACTCGTGCAGGGTCTCGCCAAGCGCGGCCGGAAGGTTTCCGCCGCCATCCGTCAGCCTTCCGGCGGTCCTACCATGGGCACCAAGGGTTCCGCCGCCGGCGGCGGCCTCTCCCAGTGCATTCCCCTTACGCAGTATTCCCTCGGCTTTACCGGCGACATCAACGCCGTCACCAACGCCCACAATCTGGCCATGGTGGCCCTCACCGCCAGAATGCAGCATGAACGCAACTACGACGATGAAAAACTGCTCCGGCTTTCCGGTCAGCCCCGTCTGAACATCGATCCCACGAACGTCCGCATGAACTGGGTCATCGACTTCTGCTGTCAGGCTCTGCGCAACGTGGTCATCGGCATGGGCGGCAAGTCCGACGGATTCATGATGTCCTCTCATTTCGACATTTCCGTGTCTTCCGAAGTCATGGCCATTCTGTCCGTGGCCCGCGACCTCAAGGACATGCGCGAAAGACTCGGCCGCATCATCGTGGCCTACGACAGGGCGGGCAAGCCCGTGACCACCGAAGACCTTCAGGTTGCAGGCGCCATGGCCGCCTGGATGATCGACGCCATCAAGCCCAACCTCATTCAGACCATCGAAGGACAACCCGTGTTCGTGCACGCCGGCCCCTTTGCCAACATCGCTCTCGGCCAGAGTTCCGTCATTGCCGACAGACTGGGTCTCAAGCTTTCCGAATACCATGTTACGGAATCCGGCTTCGGCGCGGACATCGGCTATGAAAAATTCTGGAACCTGAAGTGCCACTACAGCGGACTTGCCCCGGATGCGGCCGTGCTCGTGGCCACCGTACGCGCCCTGAAGAGCCACGGCGGGGCGCCCCTTCCCCGTCCCGGACGTGCGCTTCCTGAAGAATATCGTCAGGAAAACGTGGGATTTGTGGAAGCGGGCTGCTGCAATCTTCTGCACCACATCCGCACCATCAAGAAATCCGGCACTTCTCCCGTCGTATGCATCAACGCCTTTGTCACCGATACTCCTGCGGAAATTGCCCGCATCCGTGAAATCTGCGAAGCCGAAGGTGCTCGCGTGGCCGTTTCCACCCACTGGGAACACGGCGGAGATGGAGCGCTTGAACTCGCCGACGCCGTCATGGACGCCTGCAACGAAAAGTCCGAATTCCGCCCGCTTTACGACTGGAACGCCCCCTTCAAGGAGCGTATCGACAAGATCGCACGCGAGGTGTACGGCGCCGACGGCGTGGATTACAGCCCCGAAGCCGAAAGCCGCCTCGCCGAAATGCAGGCGCGCTCCGATGCCTCGGAACTCGGCGTATGCATGGTGAAGACCCAGTATTCCCTTTCCGACAACCCCGATCTCAAGGGTGAGCCTTCCGGCTGGCGCCTGAAGATACGCGACGTGCTGCTCTACGGCGGTGCGGGTCTCGTGGTGCCCGTTTCCGGCAAGATTTCGCTCATGCCCGGCACCGGCTCCAATCCCGCCTTCCGTCGTGTGGACGTGGACACCGAAACCGGTCAGGTGCACGGCATCTTCTAGTCGAGCTTCCTCCCGTGCTGCTGAAGAACACGGGAAAACTTTCTGACGAAAAGCCCCCTTTTCCGAACAATACGGAAAAGGGGGCTTTTTTTCTTCCAGGTCGGAAACGTCAGCCTCATCTTTCCCCCGAAGGTGCGTCCGCTTCGTACCGAAAATCAGACGCGGCCGCAAGGCTCTGCGTCGCTCCGGCATGAAGGGAAACGCTTCTTCGGAAAAACTAGGACTGCATGCCCCGTACAAAAAGCATGGCAGCGGAAATGGCGAGCATGACAAGCACAAGCAGGCGGAAAACGCGCGGATTGAGACGACGTATGACGGGAATGCTCAAAAATACGCCCGCCACGGTACAGGGCGTAGCCCACAACGCATAATGCAGAATGTTCGGCGTATAAAGCCCTTCCCACCACTGAAGCCCCACAAGGCAGATCATGACGAACATGGCCATGGTGCTCAGCATGGAAAGCGTGACTTCCTTGCTCCAGCCCCGCATGACGGCGTACATGGCCAGAATGGGCCCTCCCATGCTGGTTGCGCCGAGCAGAATGCCGGAAACGACGCTCATGGGCACGATGCACCACATGGGAATACGGAAAGTGCCGTGCATTCGTCTGGACACGGCCTGCCAGAGCAGAAAAAGAATCAATATCCCGCTGCAGGCCAGAAGAATTCCCTTCACGGGAGCCACCTTCAGGATGGCTATTCCCAAGGGAATTCCGGCAATGCTGCCGAAAAACGACAGCACGAACTCCATTTTCGGCAGATCACGATGATAGAAAACAGCAATGGACATCGTGATGGCCATTCCCACAATGCAGCCGAGCAGGATGGCATCCTTGGCATCCATGATCAGAGTCATGAGCGGAACGGCAAACAGATTGCCGCCGAAGGACGTCACCCCGTTGACGAATCCGGCAAGAAACCAGACCACATTGATATAAAGAAGCTCAAGCATATTCGGCGGCACCTCTTTCAAAAAAGAGAACTCTTTCCCATGGAATTAGGGCATAATCCCCGTTTCTGTAAAGCGGAACGTGCCGAAATCCTGCAAAATGCGGAACAAGTTCCGGGTCGGGAAATGTTGTCCCTGCTCCCAGCCGCGGCACACCTTCACCCCGAAGATTCCCCCCTTGCATTCGCACTTTCCCTTTCATGCGCATCGGATCGGACTCATCCGGAGGACTTCTTTAATACCTGCTATTTTGACATTTTTGTCTTTTTTAATCTACTTCAGAATCAAATCAAAAGAAATATAAAAAATCCTGAAAACCGCCAATTGAAACATTTTCACAGGGTTTCACTCCTTTGAACATTTTTCTTGCCATATTTGATTTTCCGATGATATCAACATAAATGTAAATAAAGCACTCTCCGTTTCACTGCAGACATCGGAATCGCCGACGCCAGTTCAGGGCGAATCCGATTTGCGGAGCCGGACATCCGCAACGGATTACGTGAACGTGCTTAACAAGCTGAACTGGGGCGAGGAGTTGACGCCATGGAAGAGTTCTCCCAATTCATCAAGGTTCTGGACGGCTACGTCTGGGGTCCGGTCATGATGGCTCTCATTCTCGGAACGGGCCTTTATCTCACCTTCGGCCTGAGGTTCCTTCCCTGGACCCGCCTCGGCGAAGGCTTCCGACTTACCTGGAAGGGCCGCGCCAAGAATACTGACGTTCATGGAGAACTTTCCCCGTTTCAGGCTCTTATGACGGCTCTTGCCGCCACCGTGGGCGTAGGCAACATTGCCGGCGTGGCCACGGCCATCTTCACCGGCGGTCCCGGAGCTCTTTTCTGGATGTGGTGCACCGCCATGGTGGGCATGGCCACAAAATACGCGGAAACCGTGCTCGCCCAGAAATACCGTGAAGTCACTCCTGCCGGTCACGTCGTGGGCGGCCCCATGTATTACATCAAAAACGGCCTCGGCAAAAAATGGGCCTGGCTCGGCACGCTGTTCGCGCTTTTCGGCGGCATCTGCGGTTTCGGCATAGGCAACATGACGCAGTCCCACTCCATAGCCGACGCACTGCACGCCTCCTTCGGCATTCCTCCGGCCGTGTCCGCCGTGGTCATGTTCGTGCTTATCGCCATCGTCATCATCGGCGGCGTATCCCGCATCGGCTCCGTATCAAGCAAGCTCGTGCCGTTCATGTCCATCATCTACATCGTCTGCTCCGTCATCGTCATCGCCATGAACATCGACATGGTGCCCGGAGTGTTCGCCATGATCTTCCACGATGCCTTTACCGGCAGCGCGGCTGCCGGCGGTTTTGCCGGCTCCACCGTCATGCTGGCCCTGCAGATGGGCGTGGCCCGCGGCATATTCTCCAATGAGGCCGGTCTCGGTTCCGCAGCCATGGCTCATGCCACCGCCACCACCGACGATCATGTGGCCATGGGATATGTGGGAATGCTCGGCCCGTTCATTGATACCATCATCATCTGCACCATGACGGGGCTGACCATTCTCTGCTCCGGCCTCTGGAACGCGGAAAATGCACTTTCCGGAGCTCCCCTTACCGCCGCTGCCTTTGAATCGGCTCTTCCCGGCATAGGTTCGGTCATGGTCTCCGTCTGTCTCGCCATGTTCGCCTTTTCCACCATTCTCGGCTGGTGCGTGTATTCCGAACGCTGCTGGATCTATCTTCTGGGCGACAAGGCTCTCAAGCCCTTCCGTATCATCTTCGTGTGCGTCGTTCCCGTGGGCGCGCTCATGACGCTCGATCTCGTGTGGGACATAGCCGACGTTCTCAATGCCCTCATGGCCGTGCCGAACCTCATCGGTCTGCTGCTGCTCAGCCCCGTACTCTTTAAAATATCGCGCGAATATCAGCGCTGATTTCCTTCCCCCTCTCCGGAAAAGGCGGCTTCGGCCGCCTTTTTCATGCCCGCAAAGCCAAGCGCAGATCCGAACTGCCCGCGGTCAGTTTCATGCGCCCGGGGCCGGCCGCAAAAGACTCGCCCCCTTCGCGTCACGCACGTTCTTCCCGTCAAAAAGCGCATTGCAGCAATGCTCAACCATCCCCTGCCGTGAAAACGGCTGGCCTTGCGTTCCTGTCCGCGCTACAACAGTCTGCGGAATCTCACAGAAAAACGCCGAAAGCTCCGAAAAAAAGGTTGTCAGCCCATGCCACGCATTCTTCTTCATGTCTGCTGCGGTCCGTGTTCTCTCATGCCCATCGTGCACCTGCGCGACGAAGGATGGGAGCCGACGGCCTTTTTCTTCAATCCCAACATTCACCCCGAAAATGAGTGGCTGAAAAGACGCGACGCCATGCGTGAAGCGGCGATGCGCCTGAACGTGCCGCTTCTGGAAGAGGGATCTCCCTTGAATCCCGGACAATGGGTACGAAGTCTGCACGGCGTTGTCCTACAGGGCGCACGCTGCAGACTCTGCTACCGGCCCCGCATGGAACGGACGGCCGCTCTTGCCGTGGAACAGGGGTTCGACGCCTTCACCACTAGTCTGCTCTATTCGCGCTATCAGCACCACGAAACCATTGCGGAAGAAGCCGCAAAAGCGGCGCAGACCTGCGGCGCAACCTTTCTCTACCGGGATTTCCGCACATGGTGGTGGGAAGGCATTGCCATGTCGAAGGAACTGGGCATTTACCGGCAGAAATGGTGCGGCTGCATACTGAGCATGAAAGATGCGCTCACACAGCAAAAGGAAGACAAGGCCCGAAAGGCCGCACAAAAGGCGGAACGAGCTGCCCGTCTGGCAAAGGAAGAGGAAGAACTCCGACTCAAAAAAGAAGCCGTGGCCGCACACCCGAACAAACGAGCCAGAAAGGCACTGGCCCGGCAGGCCGCTCAAAGCGCCGCAAACAGCAAAGGGACACTTCCATAATCAACAGGAAAGGCCCTAAAAAAAACGCCCCGTCATCCGGGGCGTCTGCGGCAATATTCGGAACTGGCAGGGCCGACGTCACCGTCTGTCGGCTATTTCATCCGGCCCGAGCACGCGAATGCCTCTTTTCTGCATCACCTTCACCGCCTCTTCCGTGCGGTCGAAACGGAAAATGATCGTGGCGCGCGTGGATTCGCGCTGAGTGTAGGCATAAAGATATTCCACATTGATGCCGTGCTCGGAAAGCACGCGGAGCACACGGCCGAGACCGCCGGGCGTATCTTCCACGTCCACGGCCACTACGGGCGTGCTGCCCACGGTGAATCCGGCGGCAGCAAGAGCGCTCTTTGCCTTATGCGTGTCGTCGGCCATAAGACGCAGCACACCGAAGTCCGTCGTGTCCGAAAGGGAGAGCGCCCGAATATTGATTCCGGCATCCTCCAGCACACGGGTCACGTCACCGAGCTGACCGGACCTGTTTTCCACAAAGACAGAAATCTGTTCGACCGTCATGAGCATTCCCGGCAGGAGCTTACGCCTTTTTGTCTTCGTCGTCGGTCTTGTTGGCCTGGTCCTTCTTGGGCGTAATGTCGATTTCATCAGGCTCCGAGGCGGCCTGACGGAAATTGCGTATGGCACGGCCGAGACCGCCGCCGATTTCCGGCAGACGCTTCGCACCGAATATGACCAGCACGAGCACAAGGATGACGAGAAGTTCCTGCATTCCTATACCAAACATGGCAAACCTCCGGGGTCTTTCTCTCCAAGTTCGTCCATTTCCTATACGGGAGGGACAGGGGAAAGGTCAAGCTCCGGGCGTTCTTTCTTTGCCTGACCGACAACGCTCCTTCCGTTTTTTCCCGATTGCCTGAACGAACGTCTCGCCTTATAGTCCGGGAAGGAGCGAACAACATGAATACCACTCTTTATCTTGCCCTGCCACGGCTTCATGCCGAACTTCTGCCGCCGCTCGACAACTGCCGCACACTGTGGCCAGGCCTGCCCGGTCGTCCCGAATCGGCCTGGCAGCCGGAACTGCCGTGGTCTCCCGCCGCGGCCGCCGCCTGTCTGGCCGATTACGAACGCGCCTGCCGCGACGGCGCCAGCGGTTCTCCCGTGCTCACTCTCAGCGCGGAAAGAGCTCCCGCCGATCTTTCCGACGCGGAAAGAAAGGCCCTGCGCGAAATGGCGGGCCTGCCGACCGAAGAGCCGGAACAGCCTCTGCGCCAGAACGCCCAGCAGGTGCTTCTGCTTGTATGGCTTCAGGAACGCCAGGCTCTTGAAATGTCGGCTCTTGAGCAAAAAATAGGCGATTCCCGACGTGCTCTCTCGGGACTCTTTTCCGGTATTTCCCGCACGACATCCACCACGAGACTGCCGGATGAAAACGATCTGCCGGACTGGAGAAGAACCCTTGCCGCGGCGCTTGTCTTTCTGCCCGACATGCCGGAAGATACGGCCGTCGTGGTAACGGACCGTGCCATGGCGGCCGCCGTTGCGGAACTCGAAGCGTCCCGAAGGGACGGTGCCCCCGCCGGCTACCGCGCCGTCGGGATCGGAGTATCCGAACTTGCCGGTCTGTGCGGACGTTCTTCGCAGGACAGGCTCCGGCGGGGTCTGCCCGCCGACCAGTGGCAACGCTCTCTCACCCTTTTCCTGCCGGACGGCCTTTCCTGATACGTCATGTCACACCTTTCCGCTTCCGCCCTTTCCAGCTGGTTTTCCGACACCTTTCACGGTCTGCCTTCGGGCATCATCTTCGACTGCGACGGCGTGGTCATCGACTCCCGTGCGGCCAACATAGAATATTACAACTACCTGCGTGAATACATCGGTCTGCCGAGACTCACCCGCGAACAGGAAGATTTCGTGCAGGCAGCCACCGTGCATCAGGCCATGGATGCCATTTTTCCGAGGCCTCTTCAGCCGCTTCTGCGCGATGCTGCAAAAAAAATCTCCTACGTGCGCGACATCATGCCGCACATAGACTGCTACCCCGGACTGCACGATGTGCTCGATTTCTGCCGCGGCTCGGGCATACGCCTTGCCATGAACACCAACCGCACCGACGGCATGGACAATCTGCTGGACAACTGCCGTCTGCAGGGCTACTTCGACCCCATCGTCATGGCTTGCCACGTTGCTCACCCCAAGCCCGCCCCGGACGGCGCGCTTTTCATACTCCGCCGGTGGGAAACATCTCCCGAAAAAGTCCTTTTCATAGGCGACAGCTCCTCCGACAAAGGCGCGGCGCAGGGAGCATCCATTCCCTTCCTCTGTTTTCAGACTGAGGGCATGTCTCCTCAAAGCGTGGCTGATTTCAACACGTTGCTCAGTGCCTTGAAGACGTGCAGACTGTAACCTTCTCCCGCTTTACAACGGAAAGTTTATAGTTTACACAACGGAAATTCAATCGGCACGGCACAGCCTGCCAGGAGGAACCTTGACCCCTGAAGATCTGGAATACTTCCGCAATCTTCTCAACCAGATGCTCGTCGAGGCTCAGCGCAACGGCGATTCAACTCTGGAAGAAATGACGGACAACCATTCATCCTACGCCGATCCTTCCGACCGCGCCACCGCCGAGTCGGATCGCTCCTTTACCCTGCGCATACGCGACCGCGAGCGCAAGCTCATCACCAAGATTCAGGACGCCCTCAAGCGCATGGACGACGGAGAATACGGCATCTGCGAAGAATGCGGTGAAGACATCAGCCTTGCCCGACTCAAGGCACGTCCCGTGACTACGCTCTGCGTTTCCTGCAAGGCCCGTCAGGAAGAAGGCGAAAAGATTCAGGGCAGCTGATCCGGGTCCGCACCATGGACGCCCATCTTTTTCGCCGCTTCTGCGACGCACTCGTCCCCCGCGTCATGGGGGCCCGCATGGAAAAAATCCATGCCCCCGGCCCAGGCGTCACGGTCTTTGCCATGTACGGAGGCGACGGGCGCGACGGAAAACGCCACCTCGTTCTGAAGGCCGACCGCAAGTCACCGCTGCTTTTTTCCGCCGACCATCGCATTCCGGTCAACGCACAGCCGCCCGCCTTTGTCATGCGTCTGCGCAAGCACGTTTCCGGCCGCCGCATCACGCACGCCGTCTGTCGTTGGACGGAGCGTCGTCTCTATTTCGGCCTGTCCGGCGACGTGCCTCTATGGCTCTGCCTCGACCTTCGCGAAGGACCGTCCCTTTCCTTCGATGCCCCTGCCGCCGAAAGCGGACCGCTCTGGCCCGACGGCGGAATCTCCTCCCTTTCCCCTGAAAGCTGGAAGAAGTGGCAGGTACTCACACCGGCGCTTCGACGAACTCTCGCCTTCCTCGACCCTCTGGACGCAAACGCACTTCTCATGGATCTTGAGACGGGAGGCGGCGACGTTTTTCTTTACGAAAACGACGGCGGACGCTGCGAAGTTTCCGCCTGGCCTCTGCCCGGGGAACAGCTGGCCGCCATGGGCGGCTCATGGAAGGAAAGCGTTTTCGAGGATCCCGTCGCCGCACTGGCCAAAGCCGGAGAGACGCTCGTTTACGGCGAAATGGCCGAACACGCAAGACAGGCGGCAGCCAAGCCCTTTTCCGCCGAGGCGGCCAGACTCGGCAAACTTCTTGCCAAGCTCGACGGGGAGGAAAAGCGTCTCTCCACCATGCGGGAAAAACAGAAGGACGCCCTTCTGCTGCAGAACAGTCTCTATCTGTTCCGGCAAAACGACAAGCTCGACTCCGTCACGCTGGAAGGAGCTGACGGCCCCGTCACGCTGAAGCTCGATAAAAAACTTACCGTCCGCGAAAACATGTCCTCCCTTTTTCATCAGGCAGGGCGCGGAAAGCGGGGACTGGAACATCTTGAGAGACGACGCGCCGAAGTGCGTGCCCAGAAGGAAGCGGCCGAAGCCTCCATGCTCCGCATGCTTGCTTCCGTAAACGGCACGGGTGCCGTACCTGCGGCAAAGGAAAAAACGCAGGGGACAAAGGCGGCCGCTCTGCCTTCCACGCTTCCCAAACAAGTGCAGGCCTTCCGCAGCAGCGACGGATTTCTCATGCTTCGCGGCCGCGACACGCGCGGCAACGCCCTTGCGCTCAAGCTGGCAGCTCCCCATGACTACTGGCTGCACACGGCCGACGGCCCAAGCGCCCATGTGATCATACGGCGCGACCATTCCGGGCAGCAGGTGCCCGAGCGCACGCTGCACGAAGCCGGCATGCTCGCCGCGCTGAAAAGCTGGCAGAAAGACGCGGAGAGCGCCTCCATACAGTACTCGCTGGCAAAATACATCCATCCCATGAAAAACGCCGCTCCCGGCATGGTACGCATCGACAGAAGCGAAGGATCGTTCCGCGTCAGACTCGAACGGGACATAGAAGAGCGGCTGCAGAAAAACTGACGGCCCTGCGGGCGAAGGAGACTTTCATGTACGACAACAGGCAGCGTTTCGAGGCGCGGGCTTTTCTCCTTCTTCTCGCAGCCTCTTCCGTGCTGTTCGGCTGGCTGCTGCTGCCCTTCTTCGACGTGCTGTTCTGGTCGGTGGTCATTGCCGTGCTGTTTGCGCCCGTCAATGTCCGTCTGAGAGACGGCCGCGGCTTCTCCCCCAATCTTTCCGCGCTGCTTACCGTTCTTTTCTGCCTCGTCATCATCATCCTGCCGCTTTCATGGCTGCTTTATTCCTGCGTGGCCGAGGGCCTGTCCCTTTACGACAGAATGGCTGCCGGAAGCACTTCGCTTGTCGAGGCCGTGGACAGGCTGCGCGAACATTTTCCCGAAGCGCAGAACTGGCTTGCAAGCTACGGCTACACGCCCGAACAGATAAAGGCCGCACTCAGCAAAACGGCTCTCTCCCTCGGCAGTCTCGTGGCCAAGAACACCGTGGCCATCGGCGGCAGCGCAGCTCATCTCGTGACGAACCTCGCTCTCGTTCTTTACATTTCCTTTTTTCTCGTGCGTGACGGAGGCCGCATACGAAGCGTGCTCATCCGGGCCCTGCCCTTCGGAGATCACAGGGAAGAGCGGCTGTTCCGCAAATTTGCGGGAGTCATGCGCGCCACGGTAAAAGGAAGCCTTCTCGTAGCCATGGCGCAGGGCGCACTGGGCGGGTTCATGTTCTGGATTCTCGACATACGCGCCGCCGTGTTCTGGGGCGTGGTCATGACGGTGCTCTCCCTCATCCCCGTGGTGGGATCCGCCCTCGTGTGGCTGCCTACGGCCCTGTACCTCATAGCCACCAGTCAGTACTGGCAGGGATGCCTGCTCATGGCCTACGGAGCGTGCGTCATCGGCCTTGCCGACAATATACTCCGTCCCGTCCTTGTGGGAAGAGACACCAAGCTTCCCGACTTCCTCGTGCTGCTCTCCACGCTCGGCGGCTTCATTCTGTTCGGCATGGACGGTTTCGTTTCCGGTCCCATGCTGGCCGTATTCTTCGTCACCGTATGGCAGATTTTCATGGAAGAGTGCGAAGAAAACTTCTGCCCCGGCAGCGAACGGAAAGACATGGAAGACGAGCATTCTTCCGTTTCCGCCGACTGACTCAGCCGCATTCCGCCTCAAAACGACGGAGCATTTCTTCCCGTTCCGAAAATGTCGTCGGCAAGCGTTACGCCGAGTGCCCGGCAGGATCATTTTCTCAGGCGAAAGTCTCACTCAGCCAGTCCGCAAGTCCCGCTACGGCCTGTCTCGCCGCCTGCACGCGTACGGCGTCGCGATCGCCCTCGAAATGAAACATCTTTGCCCGGGCCTTTCCGTTCAGGGCCCAGCCTATCCACACCGTGCCTACGGGCTTTTCCTCAGAGCCTCCGCCGGGACCGGCCACCCCGCTCGTGGACATGGCGGCCTCCGCTCCCGTAACACGGCAGGCCCCGAGCGCCATGGAAAGCACCACAGGTTCGCTGACCGCCCCCACGGCGGAAAGATCTTCCTCCCGAACGCCGAGAAGCCCTTTCTTTACCTCATTGGCATAGGATATCACACCGCCGACATACCAGTCCGAAGAGCCGGGTCTCGCCGTAAGCATGGCCCCCACCAGACCGCCCGTGCAGGATTCCGCCGTAGCGCACCGCAACTTTCGTTCAAGAAGACGCGAAGCCAGTTCCCCTACAAGGGCATCATTTTCGTCCAGCATGACAACTCTCCTCCTGCCGGCGGAAAAAGCCGGAAAAACGCTTGAATGGGAACGACGAATCGGCCTTGCCCCGCTCGCCTGCGACGGACTTTCACGCCTTTTCCCGCATCGTTCCATCACAGGGGAGGACGATACGATGAAATCCGTGTTTCCTCAATCCGTTGCGCATGAATAGAACTTCGTCATCCTAAGACGCAGGCCCCGAACATTCTGCCGAATTCCCCCTGCCAAACAGCGCAGGGCGTTTTCTCCGTCTTTCCGACCGAACGCAGTCTGCTCCTGATTCAGGACTCTCCACCGGCCGCCATCTCTTCCGCAAAGGCCGCTCCGGCCCTTGCCGCGCCCCACAGCCCCGCCCGGGGATGCGCATTCTGCCATACCGGAACGCCCTCCAGAAACCTTTTCTGCGCCCCCCGGGACCGAAGAAACTCCCGGACAAATTCGGGATGCCGCACGAGCGCGGGAGTCTTTCCCGCCACGCCCCCGGTGACAACCACGGCCTGCGGAAGAAGCGTCAGCGCCGCCATGCGGCAGAACCGGCCGTAAAACCGTGCAAAAAGCCGACAGCAGTCCGACTCCTCAAAGCCCTCTTCCTGAGTAAACACGGCAGGATCACCGGAATATCCGCAAAGATACTCATGAAGCAGCGCCAGGCCGGAACCGGAAAGCACATGTTCCGCAGTCACCTCTCCCCCGTCGCGACGGGAGGAGAGAAAATCCGCAAAGGCCGATTCTTCCGGACCTTCAAAAGGAAACGGCGCATGTCCCGCCTCGGAAGGCAGCACGAAGGGCGAATTCTTACCCGGCAGCAGCCACGCGGCGCCCAGCCCCGTTCCCGCCCCCAGCACGGCCACGGGCGACTTGTCCCCGGCCATGCCGGAAAGACCGTCAAAACTCCCCTCAGCCACGCTTCCCGGAACAAGGCGCCCGGGCACGACAAGCGACGCCTCCTCCATGACTGGCGAAAGGCAGGCCCATGCCTGCGCCTCAAAATCATTCATGACAAGACAGCGGGCACGGGGAAAAAACGCCCTCGCCGTCTCCTCCTCCACCACGAAATCCGCATTGGTCATGACTATGCGTCCATTCCGAACCGGTCCGGCGGCGGCAAAAATCAGCAGGGAGATGTTTCTCAAAAATTTTCCCGAGTCTGACCATTTTGAGAAAACTTCCTCAAGCAACGACTGGAAAGAGCTCTGCCGGGAAGACAACACAACCCCTTCTTTTACAGATATCTCTCTGTCTTCACAAGAAAACCTGAAAAAACGACTCTGAGTCCCCCCCAGATCGGCTGCAAGCATATCCATATTCCGCCTCCCTGCATGGCCATGCAGATAACATAGACATGGCAACATTGCCATGCTTGCATAAACGGGCTATCATTCTCACGGCAAAAGGGCTTTTCCCAGGGGCAAAAGAGGAGTAAGCTCTTTTCTTCACCAGTTTATATGAAAATTCTGCCATAACGGCATCACCGGCCCGACACAGGGACACCACAACGTTCCCGCTTCAGGGCACAATATTCAGGAGTTTCAGAAATTCCCATGGAATATCATATTCGTCCAGACGCATCTTATCCTACCGGCGGCATGAACAGGGAATGGCTTCTTACCAACAGCCTGGGGGACTATGCCTCCGGTACGACGGCGGGGTGCAATACCCGGCGCTATCACGGACTTCTGGCCGTTCAGACTCCGTCGGGAAAATACATGCTTCTGTCCACGATTGAAGATTCCATCAACGTACAGGGACACGACGTTCCCCTTTCCACGCGCCTGCATCCCGGCGTTGTCTATCCGGAAGGCTGGCGCGCGCTGAAGGAAGTCTCCTGCAACCATGACGTCGTCAGCTTCACCTTCCGTCTCTGCGGCGAGGGCGACAACGAGGTTCTGCTCGTGCGCTCTCTCATGCTCGACCGCTCATCCGGCAGGCTCCTCATCCGCTATGCGCTTGCCGATACTCCCGCAGCCCGGGAACTCGGTCCCCTCAGGCTCACGCTGCGACCGCTCATAAACGGACGCAACATCAATCATCTGCATGCCGCCGTGCCGTCTCGTACGGCCTTCGTGCATGCCCTCGGCATAGAAAACGGAAGATATCCCGGATTTTCCTTCCGGCCGGAAGAACCCGTTCCCGCTCTCGTCATGCAGATTTCCCATCCCACGCTCCAGCGCTCGACCTTCACCGCTTCTCCCGACTGGTACTACAAGATACTCTATCCCGTGGAAAAAGCGCGGGGATACGACTTTGAGGAAGACCTGCTCATGCCGGGAACCTTCGTCACGAGTCTTGCCGCAGACTGCCCCATATGGGTCAGCGCAGGTACCGAGCCTCTGTACGAAGCCCCGGAAACGCTGTGGGAACGCCATGCCGCAACAGCGCCGAAGCTGGTGTTCAAGGAACCCGTTCTCGAACATCTGCGCCGGGAGAACGACCGTTTTCTCATTACCGCCGGCGGTGAGCCCGTGGTGCCTGCGGGCTACCACTGGTTCGGCCCCTGGGGACGCGACACCCTCATCGCCCTTCCCGGACTCACCTTCCTTTCCGGCAGAACGAAGGAAGGCAAAGCCGTACTGCGTCAGATAAAGGGCACGGTGAAAAACGGTCTTGTGCCCAACCTCATCGGCGCAGGCAACGGAGAGCCCGCCTTCAATTCGGCCGACGCCTCGCTCTGGTACATGCTTGCCGTGCACCGTCTGGCTCTGGCCTGCCCCAGGGAAAAGACCTTCATCAAGCGCAGCTGCTGGCCCGTGATGAAAGACATCATCCGCCACTTTGCCGCCGGCACCATGCCCGATGAAAACGGCAATCCGCTGGTCAGAGTCGACAATGACGGCCTGCTGCATACCGGCAGCGAAAAAACGCAGCTCACCTGGATGGACGCCTCCATAAACGGCGTGCCCGTCACCCCGCGCGACGGATGTGCCGTGGAGCTGAACGCCCTGTGGTTCGACGCCCTTTCCTTTGCCGCCGAGCTGGCGGCGGAGTTCGGCGAAACGCCGCCTGCGGAAACGGCCCTGCTGCCGCGCCTCAAAAAGGCCTTCAACCGCGTATTCCGTCCTTCCGAAGAAGACGCCGTACTCATGGGGGGAGGACTCTACGACACCTGGCACCCCGAAAAAGGACCGGGCCGCCACATCCGTCCGAACCAGATATTCGCCGCAGCCGTGCCCTGCTCGCCCCTGTCGCAGAAACTGCAGACAGCAGTGGTCCGCTGCGTGCGCGACAACCTGCTCACGCCTTTCGGCCTGCGCACGCTCGCTCCTTCCGACGCGGCGTACCGGCCCGTGTGTCGGGGGCCGCAGGAAATGCGCGACAAGGCCTATCATCAGGGAACGGTCTGGCCCTGGCTTCTGGGCGCGTACATGGACGCCGTGGTAAAGACGGCACGTTCGGGCAAGCCCGTGCTCGATGCCCTCACCACCATCACTCCGCTTTTGTCGGTGCATCTCAAAGAAGCGGGGCTGGGAAGCATTTCAGAAATTTTCGACGGGCAGGAGCCCCACACGCCGGGGGGCTGCATAGCACAGGCATGGAGTTCGGCGGAGGTTCTCCGACTGCTGCTGCTCGTCAGACAATCCAACACGGGAGAATGGAAACGCTGGCTGGACGCCTTCCGGAAAAACGGCTCTGAGCTCCGGTAATTCAGTTTTCCTTACCCGACGAAACGGGGGATATCATATGCGCGTTCTGATGCTTGGATGGGAATTTCCGCCGCATATCAGCGGCGGACTGGGCACGGCCTGCTACGGCATAACGCAGGGACTCATGGAAAGAGGCGTCGACATCGCCTTCATTCTGCCCAGCATGCGGGCCGACAAGTCAGTGGCGGGAACGTTCCTGCGCTCCGCCTCCGGAATCCCCATTTCCCGCGCTCTGAAAAAGGCCGTGGAAAAGGTACGTCGTCAGCAGGAATCCGACGAGTTCTCCCATCTGTTCATGCGTCCCGTGCGCGCGAATCTCAATCCCTACGGCAGCAGCTTCGGCGAACTCGGCATCGACCCCGACGTATTCAACGAAAACGATCAGTACGTCGATGAAATCAGCCACTTCCGTGGCGGATACCACAACGATCTCATGGACGAGGTGTACCGCTTCACCACGGCCGCTTCCGCCGTAGTGCTGGAAGAACACATGAAAAAGCCGGCCGACGTCATTCACGCCCACGACTGGATGACCTATCCCGCCGCCATGACGGCCAGCCGCCTGAGCGGTCTGCCCTTTATCGCGCATCTGCATGCCACGGAATTTGACCGCTGCGGCGATCACGGCTATGACAAGATTTACAACATCGAGCGCGACGGCCTGCAGGCCGCCGATCATGTGATCGCCGTGAGCGAACGCACCAAGCAGGTGGCCGTGGAGCGTTACGGCGTACCCCCGGAAAAGATTTCCGTGGTGTACAACGGCGCTTTTCTGCACGACACGATACCCACCTTCGAAGTGCCCGAACTTGTGCGCAACGAAAAACGCGTGCTTTTCATGGGGCGCATCACCTTCCAGAAGGGACCGGAATACTTCGTGGAAGCCGCAAGGCTCGTGCTCAACGAAATGCCCGACGTGCGTTTCATCATGGCCGGCAACGGCGATCTTCTGCCTCGCATGATACGGCGTGTGGCGGAACTCCGCATGGGCAGCCGCTTCCACTTCCCCGGCTTCATGCGCGGCAGGGACGTGCAGCACATGTATTCCCTGGCCTCGCTGTACGTCATGCCCAGTGTATCCGAGCCCTTCGGCATAGCGCCTCTGGAGGCGCTGCAGTGTGGAGCCCCCATTCTGCTTTCCAAGCAGTCCGGCTGCGCCGAAGTTCTGCCCGGAGCACTCACGGTGGATTACTGGGACGTGCGCCAGATGGCCGACAGGATACTCGACGTGCTGAAGCATCCCGAAATAGCCTCCGAAAGTCTCAGGCTCTGCCGGCAGGCTCTGCAGTCCCTCACCTGGGAACGCGCCGCCGACGGCATTCTCGACGCCTACGCTCATGTCTGTCCCAATGCACGGAGTTAAGCCATGCCTTCCGTATGCTTTTGCTTTGAAGTTCATCAGCCCTACCGTCTCCGCCCCTACAGCTTCTTCGACATGGGGGCGAAAAACGATTACGAGGATACCCGTCACAATCGCGAAGTCATGCGCAAGGTGGCAGAAAAATGCTACCTGCCCATGAATGCTCTGCTGCTTGAGCTTATCGAACGACATCAGGGCCGTTTCCGCGTGTCTTTTTCCCTCACCGGCATCGTCATCGACCAATTCATGGAGTATGCCCCGGAAGTTCTGGACAGCTTCCGCGCCCTGGCGCGCACCGGCTGCGTGGAATTTCTCGACGAAACCGACAACCATTCCCTCGCCTGCCTCTTTTCCGAAGACGAATTCTGCAGCGAAGTAAGGCGTCATCGTGAAAGAATGCAGGAGCTCTTCGGTCAGAGTCCCCGCGTCTTCCGCAATACCGAACTGGTGTACAACAACGATGTGGCGCGCATGGCGCACGACATGGGGTACGACGTCATTCTTGCCGAGGGGGCGGACAGCGTGCTCGGCTGGAGAAGTCCGCATTTCGTCTATCAGCCGGTTTCATGCCCGGGCATGAAGCTCATGCTGAGAAGCTATTCGCTCTCCGACGACATCGCCTTCCGCTTCTCCAACCGCGAATGGCCCGCCTACCCGCTCATGGCCGACACCTTTGCAGGCTGGCTGCACAGAGTGAAGGGCAACGGCGACGTCATCAATCTGTTTATGGACTACGAAACCTTCGGTGAACATCAGTGGGCCGATACCGGAATTTTCGACTTCATGCGCGCCCTGCCCGACTGCGTGCTGAGCGATCCCGAATTCGACTTTCTCACGGTGTCCGAAGCGGCCGACCGCTATCCCGTCCGCGCCGAACTCGACATTCCCAGCTACGTTTCGTGGGCCGATGCCGAACGCGATCTTTCCGCATGGCTCGGCAACGACATGCAGAAAGACGCCTTCCGCGCCCTGTACGAATGTCTCGGACTCGTGAAGTACGTCAATGATCCCGAACTCACCGAGGCATGGAGGAAACTGCAGACCTCCGATCATCTGTACTACATGGGTACGCCCCAGTCTTCGGACGGAAACGTGCACAAGTACTTCTCCCCCTACAGGTCTCCGCTCGACGCCTACACCAACTTTATGAACGTACTGGCCGACTTCCGCATACGACTTTTTGCAAAGGCCAACCAGTAACATGACAAAAAACTGACAGGAAGGCCCCGTTTTCTCCCTTCCCGGGGAAAAGCGAGGGTCTTCCTGTCAGAATTCTTTTTTTATGGAGCTTTCATGAATCAACCTTCACGCACTCATCTTTTCGAGGTCAGCTGGGAAGTGTGCAACAAGGTCGGCGGCATCTACGAGGTTGTCGCCAGCAAGGCACAGCAGGCCATGCGTGCCTTCAACGGCGAATACATTCTCATAGGCCCCGACACCAAGCACAATACCGAGTTCACCGAGACGGACGAGCCTTATTGGGACGCTTTGCGCTATCCCCTCAAGGACAAGGACCTGCGCTGCCGCTTCGGTCGCTGGGAAATCCCCGGCCGGCCGCGCGTCATACTCGTGGACTTCAACGGCCGCCACGACTCCAACCAGATTCTGCGCCAGCTCTGGGAAAGATTCGGCGTGGATTCGCTCTCCGGCGGCTGGGACTACGTAGAGCCTGTCCTGTTCAGCTATACCTGCGGTGAAGTGATCGCTACCATTCATCAGGTACTCTCCACCCGCAACAAAAGCCACGGCATAGCCCACTTCCATGAATGGATGTGCGGAGCGGGCATTCTTGCGCTCAAGCAGCTTGCCCCCTCCATGGGTACGGTGTTCACCACCCACGCCACTGTGCTCGGCCGTGCCATGGCCGGCAACGGCGTGGATATCTACGCCAGAATGTCGGAAATCTCGCCCTCGCAGGAAGCCTTCCGCTACAACGTCACGGCCAAGTGTTCCATGGAAACCGTGAGCGCCCGAGAAGCCGACGTGTTCACCACGGTGAGCGGCATCACGGCCGAAGAAGCCCGCGTATTCCTCGGCCGCACCCCCGACGTCATTACCGACAACGGCCTCGACCTCTCCACCATTCACGACTACAGTGCGGATCGCGACGCCGCCCTCGCCAACCGTGCCCGGCTGCTCGAACCCGTAAGCCGTCTGCTGCGCCGCGAAATTACGCCCGATACCCGCATTCTCGTCATCTCCGGCCGCTACGAATACCATAACAAAGGCGTGGATCTTTTCCTCGACGCTCTCGCCCGCGCCAAAAAATCCATGCAGAACACCTCGAACAAGGTGCTCGCCCTCATGCTCATGATGGGCGGCCACACCGGCGTGGATGAAAATGCCGTAAGCGGCGATGCTTCCGTGGTGGCCGATCCCTCCATGCCGGGCGCAGGATTTCTCACGAGCCACAAGGTTTATGACGCGCCCAACGACCCCATTCTCACCACCTGCCGCCGTCTCGGTCTGAACAATACCGACGACGACAACGTGAATGTCGTGTTCGTGCCCGCCCTGCTCGACGGTCACGACGGCTTCTTCAACATGCCGTACTTCGACGTTCTCTCCGGCTGCGATCTCGGTGTGTTCCCCTCCTGGTACGAACCCTGGGGCTACACTCCCCATGAAAGCGCCGCCTACAGCGTGCCCACCGTCACCACCGATCTTTCCGGCTTCGGTCTCTGGATACGTCAGCTGGAAAACAAGGTCGGCACACAGCCCGGCATAGGCGTCATTGCCCGCCGCAACAACGAATACGCAAAGACCGTGGACGCTCTTGCCGACGTCATCGTGCACTATGCCACGTGCTCGGATGAGGAACTCGACCAGCGCCGCCGCACCGTACGCGCCGCAGCCGCCCATGCCGACTGGAACGAGTTCTTCCCGCTCTACATGAGCGCCTACTCCATGGCCAATGAAAAGGCGCACTTCCGCCGCCATGCCTCCAACCACATTCAGACTTCCAATTTTTCCAAGGAACTCGCCATGCGTCCTTCTTCCATTCCCTTCCTCCGCACGCTGAACGCCGTGTCTGAACTTCCTGCGGAACTGAGCCGCCTGCACGACATTGCCAGCAACGTGTGGTGGAGCTGGCAGCCGGAAGCGCTGGCCCTGTTCCGCGGAATGTCGCCCGACCTGTGGGAGCAGTGCGGACACAACCCCATTTACATGGTGGAAAACACGCCGCCCGCCCGTCTGCGGGATCTTGCCGCCGACATGACCTTTGTGACCAGGCTCAACAAGCTCGCCGAAAAATTCGACGCCTACATGGCACAGCCCATTGTTGCCGACACTCTGGACGACGGCACTGCGGTCATTTCTTCCGAACGCCCCGTGGCCTATTTCTCCACCGAGTACGGTCTGCATGAAAGCCTTCAGCTCTACTCCGGCGGCCTCGGCGTTCTGTCCGGCGATCACCTCAAGTCCTCCAGCGACGAACGCCTGCCCCTCATAGGCGTGGGCCTGTTCTATCTGAACGGCTACTTCCAGCAGACCGTGGACAAGAACGGCCATCAGAATCCGCAGTATCCCGAGAACCAGCCTGCCAGCCTGCCGCTCGAAGCCATGCTCGACGACAAGGGCGAACCGCTCATGATCTCCCTGCCTCTCGGTACCCGTACGCTCTACGCCCGTATCTGGAAGCTGCAGGTCGGTCTCATTTCCCTGTATCTCATGGACACCAACGTGCCTCAGAACAACGACGACGACCGCCGCGTCACCGCCCGCCTTTACGAAGCCGACCGCGATGTGCGTCTGCGTCAGGAAATTCTGCTCGGCATAGGCGGTGTGCGCATGCTGGCGGCCCTCGGCATCACGCCTTCCGTCTGGCACATGAATGAAGGCCATTCCGCCTTCCTCGTGCTGGAGCGTCTGCGTCAGCACATGAAGGGCGACGACCTTACTCTGGAGGAATCCAAGAACCTCGTACGCAGTTCCTGCGTGTTCACCACCCACACCCCCGTGGACGCAGGCAACGAACGCTTCTCCGTGGACCTCATGGCCCGCTACTTCCAGCCCTATGCGGAACTGCTCGGTCTGGACTGGGCGGACTTCCTGGCCCTCGGCCGTCAGGACGGCGGTGATCCCAACAACTTCGACATGACCGTGCTTGCCCTGAGAATGTCCTCCCAGGCCAACGGCGTGAGCGCCATGCATGGCATGGTTTCCCGTCGCATGTGGCGCAACATCTGGAAGGGATTCACCGAAGCGGAACTGCCCATCGGACACGTGACCAACGGCGTGCATACCGCCTCCTACGTGGGCCCCGCCTTCCGCCTGCTGCTCACTCACTATCTCGGACCGAAATGGCTGGACATGAAGCCGGAAGATCCCGCATGGAACAAGGTTCAGTCCATTCCGGACGATGAATACTGGGCCGCCCGCCGCGCCCAGAAGCAGGCACTCATCGATGCTCTGCGCGAACGTCTGCCTCAGTGCACCGCCTACTCCGACATTTCCGGAGAAGAACGCACGAAGTGGCTCTCCTCTCTCACGCAGAACACCCTCATCATCGGTTTTGCCCGGCGCTTTGCCCCCTACAAGCGCGCCACCATGCTCTTTGCCGATCCCGACCGTCTGGCCCGTCTGCTCAACGATCCCGAACGTCCCACTGTCATCGTCATGGCAGGCAAGGCCCATCCCGCCGACAGCAAGGGCATAGAGCTCATCGAGGAAGTGGTGCACTGGTCCCGCGATCCGCGCTTCTACGGTAAAATCTTCTTCGTGGAGAACTACAACCTCGAAGTGTCCCGCCTGCTCGCCCGCGGCTGCGACGTATGGCTCAACACCCCCCGTCGTCCCCACGAAGCCAGCGGCACCAGCGGTGAAAAAGTACCGGTCAACGGCGGCATCAACCTCAGCATCTCCGACGGATGGTGGGTTGAAGGTGCCGACGGAAAGAACGGCTGGACCATCGGCCCCAAGGCCACCTATGCCACGCTTTCCGCCGAACAGAACGACTACGCCGATGCCGACAGTCTGTACCAGATTCTTGAAAACGACGTGGTTCCGCTGTTCTTCCAGCGCGACGCCGATGCCCTGCCCCACGGCTGGATAGCCGTTTCCAAGAACTCTCTGCAGAGCCTGACCGCCATGTACGGATGCCGCCGCATGGTGCGCGACTACATGGAAAAGATCTATATTCCCGCCGCCCGCCGTGGTGTGGCCATGGATGCCGACCGTCAGGCCAAGGCCCGTGCCGTTACGGCATGGATGGAAAACATTCCCGGTCGGTTCAACACCACGGCCATTCAGTCCGTCGAGCTTTCCGGCCTTGACGGCGATACCGTGTACTGCGGCAAGCCCTTCAACGTGAAACTCATACTCTCGCCCGGCGACATGAAGAAGGAAGAACTGCTCGTGCAGTTCGTTCTCGGTGTGACCGACGGCATGACCTTCACCGACGAACCGCAGATAATAAACCTTGCCCTCACCGGCGAGGAAAACGGCAACCTGGTCTATGAAGCCGCCTGTGAAGCCAAAATCAACGGTCTTCACGCCTACGGCGTGCGCGTGGTGCCCTTCTTCGATCCCCTGGACAACGTCATGCGCTCCGGCCTCGTGCACTGGGCATAACATCCCGAAAACGACGTAACCGACGTGAGCCCGAAGCCGCACAGGCTTCGGGCTCACTTTTTAATGTCCAGACTCACGATTCTCCACAGAAAACCATACCGGATTCAACGAATATCTGCTCATTACTGCATCCGAATGACAGAGCTTCGTCTTTGAGTTCTCTCATGCGGTACAGAAATGAAACAGTATTCCATACCTCATACAGAAATGTTGTTCTCTTTCCCTTTTCTCCGCCCCCCTCGGAAAAAACCGAAAAAACACTTCTTTTCCTGCGATTCAAAAAAATTTGCCCGAGCCTCCCCATGCCTCGTCTCACTGCTTTCGAAACAACGCGGTGTTTTGACGCTTCGTGAGTACACGCCGGAGTCCTCGTTCTTGATACAAATATATACCAAATATGTAAAAGCACTGTAATATGCCGATATTACTTGTTATATCTCTTTATCTCATCAGTCCGGACCAGCATTTCAAAGCGAACATCGTGATACAAAAATATTCCATTTTTACTCCATCAATTCTTGCTTTTCTTATATCTATATAAAATATAACACAAAATATATTTTGGCACGATTCCTGCACAAGAAAAGGCATCTCGTACAGGAGGTTTTTCCATGTTCAATCGTACAGGACGTACCTTTCGGCGAATCCCCATGCTGCCCCTCGGCGCTGCGGCTCTTGCCATGATTTCCCTGCTTGTCCCCGGCACGGCTCTTGCCGACGAAGATCCTTCCTTTCTGAGTCAGCAGAACGGCGACATCATATGGACCATGCTCGGTGCCATGCTCGTCATGTTCATGCAGCCGGGCTTTGCCCTCGTGGAATGCGGCCTCACCCGGGCCAAGAACGCGGGCAACATTCTCATGAAAAACTTTGTGGACTTCAGTGTTGGTACGCCGCTTTTCTTCCTCATAGGCTTCGGACTCATGTTCGGTGCATCAAACGGATTCATCGGCACCCCCTCCTTCGGCATGAGCTTCATCGATCCCACCACCTCCGAAGGCGGCTGGGCCTGGACGTTCTTCTTCTTCCAGGCCATGTTCGCGGCCACGTCGGCTACCATCGTATCCGGCTGCATTGCGGAAAGAACGGACTTCAAGGCGTATATCATGGTATCCATTCTGGTAAGCGCCTTCATCTATCCCATCAGCGGCAGCTGGTGCTGGAACAGCCTTTTTGCCGACACCAAGGGCTGGCTTGAAAATCTCGGCTTCATCGACTTCGCAGGCTCCACTGTCGTGCATTCCGTGGGCGGCTGGATAGGTCTTGCCGGCGCCATATGCGTAGGCCCGCGCATCGGCAAGTATTCTCCCGACGGCAAGTCCCTCGCCATTCCCGGACACAACATTCCTCTCGTGGCCCTCGGCGTGTTCATTCTGTGGTTCGCCTGGTTCGGATTCAACTGCGGCTCCACAACCACTCCCGACGGAACCGTAGGCTACATTGCCGTGAACACCTGCCTTTCCGCCTGCACCGGCTTTGCCGCCGCCATGCTGACCATCTGGTTCATGACCGGCAAGCCCGACCCCTCCATGGCCATGAACGGCGTACTGGCCGGACTTGTGGGCGTCACCGCCGGCTGCTATGAAGTCTCTCCCGTGGGTTCCATCTTCATCGGCATCATCTGCGGCATAGTCGTGGTTCTTTCCATCCTCTTCGTCGATCAGAAGCTCCGCATCGACGATCCCGTGGGCGCGGTTTCCGTCCATGGCGTGTGCGGCTTCCTCGGCACGGTGCTCGTCGGCCTCTTTGCCGCTCCCGGCTACGGCTCCAACGTCGGCCTGCTCTACGGCGGCGGCTTCCACCTGCTGCTCATCCAGCTGCTCGGTGCCGTGAGCGTGGGCGCGTGGGCCTTCATTACCGGACTTTGCGCCTTCAAGCTTGCCGACAAGCTCATCGGTCTGCGCGTGAGCCGCGAAGTGGAACTCAAGGGCCTGGACATTACGGAACACGGAACCGACGTGTACAGCGGCTTCCAGATCTTCTCCAACGAATAGTCCGACCCCCACAAAGAATCATCAGGAGCAGAACATGAAACTCGTAGTTGCCTATATACGCCCGGAATGCCTGGGCGCCGTCAAGCAGGAACTGTATGCCCAGGAACTTTACAGCATGTCCGTGACCAACATTCTCGGTTCCGGCCGCCAGAAGGGATATGTGGAAATGTATCGCGGCGTCGCCACGGAAGTGACGCTGCTCAAAAAGGTACGCATAGAACTCTGCCTGCACGAGGACGACGTGCACAAGGCCATGGATGCCGTTTCCAGAGGAGCTACCACAGGCCATGAAGGCGACGGCATCATCTATGTCGTGGACGTCATTGAAAGTCGGAGAATACGCACGGGCGACGAGCTGTAGGCTTTCCTCCCCGTCCGGCGGCGCATCCTGAACTAAAAAAGCCGCCGGAGTAAAAAACAAAACAACAGCGTCACCCGGCCCGTTCTCCTCCTCGGGGCCCCGAAGCGCCGAAGCATGACTCCCCCCCCTCATGCTCCGGCGCTTCTTTCGTCTTTTTGGACTACCTCAGGCTTTCTCCCCGGAAGGGGGCCGGACCGGTCACCAAAATACCTCCGGAATAAGCATACGGAATGAGCGTATCCGAAAGCCGGCGTTCTATTTCGCAAGATAGCCTACGGGCTGAATCATGTACACCTTCCAGCCTTCGGGCAGCAGAAGCTTTCCGTCCAGCCTGTTCGTCTCCTGAGCCTTCATCACATTGGCCAGCCCGGCGGAAGCACAGTACAGTGCCACGTTTTCGTACATGGAACCTATGTGGAAGGGGGAATAGCGGTCGCTCTCCTGCGCCGCGTGCAGGAGCACCATGGGAGCCCCGTTGTCGTACAGCTTCAGATAGTCGCCCTGAAGCACCTGCTCAAGCACGTTCCGGCCCGCATCGTAACGGTACACGCCCTCCGGCAGCACGGCATACACGCCTATGCGCTGATAGTTCATGGCCGTCGGCACGGTAAGTCTTCCGTCCTCACGGTTCACACCGCAGGCTGCCCACAGGATGTTGGACACTTCCTGCATGGGCAGAGGTCGGGAATCAAAACGGCGCTCCACATGCCTTTTCGCCAGAGACTCCAGCATGGAAAGTCCTCCCGTCTTCTGCGGCGCAGGCAGTTCCACCAGCATTTCGGCCTCTGCCTGTGCGGGCACGGCCAGAGCCGCACAGCACAGGAAGGCAAGCATCAGTGTTCTTTTTTTCATGACGGCACTCCTTCTTCCCAGGATTTTCAAGCACGGAACCGAACGTCTCCGATGGGACGCCGGCGTTTCCCTTTGGAAGGTCAACATAAAGGCAGGACAAAACGCAACCTTCCTACAAAAACGGGATGCAAAACAATTAAAACCAGAATACCAGAAAATACCTGACGAGTCTTCCATCTCTCAACATTTTGCAAGACTTTCCCGAACATCGCCTGCCGTTGCGGGAGTGCCGTTCCCTTCATTGACGGGCGCAGGAAGGGAATGATAGTCTGAAAAAAATTTCGCGTTTTCTCTCATGCTCCGGGAAAACGTGCGGAGAGCATACATGCAGCAGAAAGAACTTGTGGAATTCATCGCCAAATCCCTGGTGGACAACCCCGACCAGGTTTCCGTACGCGAAACCGAAGGGGAACAGGCATCCACGCTGGAACTTTCCGTGGCCAGAGACGACCTCGGCAAGATCATAGGCAAGCAGGGGCGTACGGCACGGGCCATACGCACCCTTTTAGGCGCAGTATCCGCCAAAACCAAAAAGCGCGTCGTTCTGGAAATTCTCGAATAATGCCTGCTTCCTCTCTCGTAGTTCTGGGGCGTCTTGCCAAGCCCCACGGCGTCAAGGGCGACATTCGCGTGGACTATTATGCCGATTCCGCCGAGCTTCTGGAAAAGCCGCTCATGCTGCGTGCCGGTCGCTTTGCGCCTCGGCCCGTGCGCATACGAGACTGGCACCTGTGGAAGGATCAGCTCATTCTCAGCATAGAGGGCTGCAACGACCGGTCTGCAGCCGAACAGCTGCGCGGTCAGGAGCTGCTCATCGATGCGTCCTTCCTGCCCGAGGCCGAAGAAGACGAACCCTATCTGCGCGATCTCATCGGTCTTTCCGTGCGCCTTGAAGACGGTACGCTCGTCGGCGAACTGGAAGACGTGGATTTTCCCGCAGGACAGGAAATGTGGGTCATCCGCGCCCCGAAGGAGGAAGGCGGCCACGAAATTCTCTTCCCCGCCGTTCCCGAGTTCGTGCTGGACATAGACCTTTCCGCCGAAACAGCCACCATCGCCCCGCCGGAAGGCCTGCTCGACCTGTATCGCGAGGGAGCCTCTCAGGAAACTCCCGACGACGGACAGGAAGAAAAAAGCGCGGAAGAAGGTTCCGCCCGCAGAGCATAGTCCGTCATGCGCTACAATCTCGTCACGCTTTTTCCCGAGTGGTTCGACTCGCCCCTTTCCAGCGGCCTCATGGAAAAGGCCCGCGAAGCGGGTATCGTGGAATTTTCCTTTTTCAACCCCCGCGACAAGTCCACGGATCGTCATCACTCCGTGGATGATCGTCCCTACGGCGGCGGACCTGGCATGGTACTCATGCTCGATCCGCTGGTGCGCACACTGCGGGCTCTTGCTCCCTGCAACGGAAAGAAAGGACGGCTTCTCGCCCTCACTCCGGCCGGACGCCCCTTCACGCAGGACCTTGCCCGTGAGCTTGCCAGGGAAGAGGAAATCACGCTTGTCTGCGGCCGCTATGAAGGCTTCGACGCCCGACTTTTCGAACTTCTGCCCGTGGAACCCGTATGTGTGGGCGAGGCGGTACTCAACGGCGGCGAGGCGGCCGCACTCGCCGTCATAGAGGCCACGGCAAGGCTCCAGCCCGGATTTATGGGCAAAGACGAGTCCGGCGACGAAGAGAGCTTCAGCAACGGGCTTCTGGAATATCCCCAGTACACGCGGCCCGACGTTTTTGAAGGTCTGCGCGTGCCCGAAATTCTTGAAGGCGGCAATCATGCGCTCATTGCCGCCTGGCGTCGCGACCAGTCCGTTCTGACCACGGCAAAGTACCGCCCCGACCTGCTCGATCACGCCGAACTCACCTGGCACGACAGGCAGATTCTGCGGGCCGAACCGAGGTTCCGCCCGGCCAAGAATCTCCATATAGCGCTGCTGCATCACCCGGTACGATTAAAAAATCGGAAAACGGGCACAACCTCTTTGACAAACCTCGATATTCACGATATAGCACGAATTTCCCGCACCTATGGGATCAGTGGATTCTTCGTGGTCACGCCGCTGGAGGATCAGCGCAGACTCTTGGCAACACTGCTCTCTCATTGGACGGAAGGGCCGGGACTGTCGTTCAATCCCGACAGAGCCGAGGCCCTTCGACTGGTCAGGTCCGAGGAATCTCTGGAAAGCGCGATTGAGACGTTG
>CALUPL010000086.1 GCA_944322635.1 uncultured Mailhella sp. | reverse complement strand
CTCCCAACGCTCGGGAAAAAGCCGGGTTGCAGGAAACGGCAGCTTCTCAACGCGCAAAAAAGTGTGGGGCCTTCTTCCCGCCATCTCCCAACGCTCGGGGGCCCCGGGCGACATCAGGAGCCCGGCCGACGGCCGCAGGCAGGCGGAATTCACTTCCGCCGTAAGCGCGGCGGGCGTCGTGCAAGCCCCGCAGACTGTACAGCGTGTCCGGAGCTGACGGGCGTGCGCGGCACCAATGAGTCGTTTCTAAACGAGAGAAAATGTCGCCGTATGATCCGGGACTTGCCTTGCTCGGACAATAAGGTATCTTCGGGAAGGTTCTTCTGCAAAAACACCCGGTTTTCCGGCCCTGCCGCTCCAGCGACGCGGCCGACGGCCGGACGGCCTTTCAGAAAAAAGCGCTTCGCCAAAGCGCACGGGAGTATATATGGGCGAGTTTCGCGTGCCCGATACCGGGCTTCACATTCTCATTCTGGGCTGCATGAGCTCGGGCAAGTCCACGGTGCTCAACGCACTGCTCGGCCGGGGCGTGTTCCCTGCGGGCAACCGGGCAACCACGGCGCAGATATTCCGCATCGTTCACGACCCGTGGTGCAGGGAAAACGTGTGCCGCAATCCCTCGGAAAGCGACGAATGGCATCCGCTCACGCTGGAACGTCTGGCTTCCTACAACGGAACCATGCACGAAAACGTGCCCGCCGACATACGTTTGCGCCTGCCGCATCTGGAAAAAAAGCGCACCATCGTGTTCTACGACACGCCCGGCCCCAACACCAGCAAGTACGGCGAGCACCGCGGCGAAACCTATTTCGCGCTGGAAAAACTGCCGCTCACCCACATTTTTCTGGTGCTCGACATGGCCCAGCTGCATACCCGCGACGAGGAAGCCCTGCTCAAGGACATGGGCCGCGTGGCCGCGCAGCGGGGCAACGTTCCGGTGCTGGTCATACTCAACAAGGCCGACGTCATCGACGTGGAAAAGGAATCCGTTGACGACATAGTGAAGGAAGTGCGCGATACCGTGGCCCAGTACCTGCCCGAAGGCTCGAACGTGGACGTGATTCCCGTCATGGCCAAGGGCGCGGAAGTTTGGCGGCGCATGATAGACCGCGACAACCTTACCGTGTTCGAGGTGGAATTCGGCCAGTACATCGACTGGCGGCTGTGCCGCGCCATGCTTGAAGCCGCCATCATGCCCGAAGAAATTCGCGTGAGCGTGGCCGAACAAATGGAAGAATGGCGCAGACTCCAGAAATTTTCCCAGGCCTTCCGCTCCTCGCTGGAATACCTCGCCCGCCGCGTGCATCCCGAAAGCGCGGAACTCATCAACAAAAACGTGAGCAAGATTCTCGACTACGCCGACTGCCGCCGCGCCATAACCGGTTCCGGCATCACGGCGCTTGAGGAATACATAGACCGCCTCACCGTAAAAACCTGCGCCGTCCCCCTGGAAGGAGACGAGCTTTCCAAAAGAGACTGACATGAAAACAAGCACCATAACGAGAGAACAGGCCCTTGAACTGCTCAAATCCTGGAACAGCGAACCCTTTCACCTTCTGCACGCCCTCACCGTGGAAGGCGTGATGCGCTATTTCGCCCGCACTCACGGCTTTGCCGATGAAGAAGACTTCTGGGGACTCGCCGGACTTCTTCACGACATAGACTTCGAACGCTTCCCCGAAGAACATTGCCGCAAGGCTCCCGAAATTCTGCGCGCCGCAGGCGTGGGCGAAGACATGATTCACGCCGTGTGCAGCCACGGCTACGGCCTTTGCTGCGACGTGGAACCCGAGCACGAAATGGAAAAAATCCTCTTCGCCGTGGACGAACTGACGGGACTCATCGGCGCGGCCGCAAAAATGCGCCCCTCCGGCAGCGTGTCGGACATGGAAGTCTCCAGTCTGAAAAAGAAGTTCAAGGACAAGAAATTCGCCGCGGGCTGCTCGCGCGACGTCATACGCTCCGGCGCGGAACGCCTCGGCTGGACGCTCGATGACCTCTTTGCCCAAAGCCTCGACGCCATGCGCTCGTGCGAAGAAAGCGTGAGGGCCGAAGCGGCCTCTCTGTAACCTGCAAAAACGCCTCTTTCCGGCGCGCTCTTTCCCCTCCCATGGGAAGAGCGCGCTTTTTCATGCCTGCCGCCCTGCCGGAGATTCCGTCTCGCATTCTCCTCCTGCCTTCTCCTCGTTGCCCTTTCCCCATTTACGCTTGTGACATTTCAGACATGATTTCTCTCTGTGGTATTTTTTAAAAGCAAAACAGAGAAAAATTTTTCCTCTGTTTTTTTCCACGACAACAAAAATAACACATCATCTATTTCTTTATTGTGTACATATTCTCCTTTTACTATTTTTTTCATTCATAAAACTCCGCTCTGAGTATTCGTGCAAAATATAATTTCTACTTTATTTGTTCATTATTCATCAAATTCATCTAATGTCGTTTTTCTTATTATGCAGTAAATTGCATAACTATGGAAAAATTTTTCAAAAATATATTGTTTTTAACATGTGCTCCTGCTATGTTCTAAAAAAAACAAGCAGAGCGTCTGTGTTTGAGGCAATGCATTGCACGGCGCATGACCTCTGCGACGACAGTGAAAGTCGTGTTCGCTTCCATAAAAGAAAGGAGGATTTATGGAACTCGGAAGTCTGGTGCTCACCATTTGCGCCTGCCTTATGGCTGTGGTCGTGTGTCTCGGCATTTTCGCCTCCAAGGTTTACAAGTAAATCCATACCATCCTGCGTGATGCAGGCTCATGTCCGTTCATGTGCGGGAGCTTTCTTCGAAGTTCCCGCTTTTTTTGTGTCTTTTCACCTTTTCGTCCCCTCCCCCACCCTAACGTCACCCCTGCATCTGCCGAAACGCCGCGCCGCAAGGCGAACTACGGGGGTCCGGGGGAGATTATCTCCCCCGGCAGGGGCAAGGGGCAGCGCCCCTCTGCCTTTCCAGCCTTTCCTGCCTTTCCTTTTCCTTCTGCTGAGCCTGCGCTGTTCTCTCCGGCAAATGGGCCTGCGCGTCCGCTCTGCCAGGTCTGGAAGGACCTGCGCAAACACCGATGTTCCGGCTCAGGCGGAACATCGGTCGGCCACCGCAGGCGGGCGCGTGAGCGGACGCCTGCACGACAGGGGGGAATGCCGCCCGGCTCCGGGCATCCGCCCCGCGCCGCTTCTTCCCTCCCCGGCCCGAGAATCTTCCCTGCTTCTGCAAAAACGCCGCGCCGCAAGGCGAACCACGGGGGACCGGGGGAGATTATCTCCCCCGGCGGGGGCAAGGGGCGGCGCCCCTCTGTCTTTTCTGCCTTTCCTGCCTTTTCTGCCTTTTCTTTTCGCATGACAGGGGTGCGGGGGGCATGGTACATGGTGACACGCGGCGTTCGGCGCGGCGGGACAGGCGGCGTTTTTTTAGGGGCGGCGCAGGCAGGAACACATGAAGATACTTCACACATCCGACTGGCATTTAGGTCACAGTTTATACGGCAGGCGGCGGCACGAGGAGTTCCGGCGTTTTCTTTCGTGGCTTTTGGGGCTCATTCAGAGCGAAGGCATTGAGGCGCTTGTGATAGCCGGGGACGTTTTTGACAGCGCCGTTCCCGGCACGCAGACGCAGGCACTGTATTACGATTTTCTACGGGAAGCGACGGCAGAGGGAAGTTCCTGCCGGCACGTGGTGATCATTGCGGGCAATCACGATTCACCGGCCTTTCTGGATGCGCCTGCCGGTCTTCTTTCCTCGATGCACATTCACGTCACGGGTCGGGCGCGCACTCCTGAGGAGGAAACGTTCGTTCTGCACGGGGCCGACGGGGAGCCGGAGCTTGTGGTGTGTGCGGTGCCTTTTTTGCGCGACAGGGATTTGTACCGCGCCAAAGACGGCGACAACATGGACGCGCGCGACCATCTCATGGCCGAAGGCATGAAGGATCACTACCGGCTTGCCGCCGAAGAAGCGGAGAAGCTGCGGGCCGGGCGCGAGATTCCCATACTTGCCACGGGGCATCTTTTTGCGGCCGGGGGCAGCACGTCGGGCGACGACGGCGTGCGGGACCTGTGCGTGGGCTCTCTCGGACAGGTGGAGGCAGACGTTTTTCCCCCATGCTTCGACTATGTGGCTCTCGGGCATCTGCACGCGGCGCAGAAGGTGCACGGAGAGGATCGTTTGCGCTACACGGGTTCTCCTCTGCCCATGGGCTTCGACGAAGCGCGGCGCGGGCACGAGGTTCGACTTCTCACCACGGAAGGCCGGCGCGTGGAATCTCGCAGCGTGGAAGTGCCCGCATTCCAGCGTCTGGAACGCGTGGAAGGCGACATGGATGCCATTGAACGCAGGCTCGACGAACTTTCCGCGGCAGAAGAAAGCGTGTGGGCCGAAGTGCTGCACACGGGGCAAGACATGGTGCCGGATCTGCGCAGGCGCGTGGAGGAGCACGTTTCCGGGAAGCTTGAAATTCTGCGCATACGCAACGCCCGTCTTCTGCCCGAGGGCATGGACGCCGATCCCGAACAGGACGATCTTGAAGATCTCGGCGTGGAGGAAGTGTTCGAACGGCGCCTGCGCGATGCCTTTCCGGACAGGCCGGCGGACGACAAGGAACTCGAAGAGCTGCGGAGCGCGTTTCGCGAAGCGGCAGCCGCCGTGCGCGACGCAGGGGAGGAATCATGCGCATCGTAAGCGTACGCATACGCAATCTCAACTCCCTCACCGGAGACTGGACCATACGTCTCGACGGGGCGGAGTATGAATCCGGCGGCATCTTTGCCATCACCGGGCCTACGGGCGCGGGCAAGAGCACCATACTCGACGCCATTTGTCTGGCTCTTTACGCCTCCACGCCGAGGCTCGACAAGGTGACCAAGAGCAGCAACGAAATCATGTCGCGGCAGGCGTCGGAGTGTCTGGCGGAGGTGCGCTTCTGCACCATGCGCGGGGAATACGTATGCAGCTGGAGCCAGAAGCGGACGGGCAAGCGGGCGGCGGGCGAGTTTCAGCAGCCCAGGCACCGGCTTTACGACAGCGAAGGCCGCGCTCTGGCGGAAAACACCAAGGCCGTGCTGGCCAAGGTGGAAGAGCTTACGGGCATGGACTTTGCCAGATTCACGCAGTCCATGCTGCTTGCGCAGGGGCATTTCGCCTCGTTTCTGCTGGCCGACGGCGACAAGCGCGCGCCGCTTCTGGAAAAAATAACGGGCAAGGGCATTTACACGGAAATTTCCAAAAAGGTGCACGAACGCAACCGCGAAGAATCCTTGAAGCTCGACGCTCTGGACAGGGAACTGGCCGCCCGCAATCTGCTTTCTCTGGAAGAAGAGGAAAGTCTGATGGCGGAGAGAAACGCCCTTCAGGAACGCTCCGCCGCGCTTTCCGAAAAGGAAAAGGCTCTCAGCCGGGACATGACGCGCGTGGAACAGGCCGAGGCTCTGGAAAGAGACACCCGCGCCCTTGCCGCAGACAAGGATGCGCTTGAGGCCGAAAAACAGGCCTTTGAGCCGCAGCAGGCCATTCTTGCACGGGCCATGCGGGCCGCCGCGCTTTCTCCCGCGCTGGAAGCGCTCGGCGTGCGTCGCGAGGAAGAGCGGCTCGACAGGGAGCGCAAGGCTGCGCTGAGCGAAGAGCTCCCGCGCCTTGAAAGCGCGGAAAAGGCGGCGACTGAGGCGCTGACGGAAGCGAAAAATGCGCTTGCCGCAGAAAAGACCGCCGTGGAAAGCGCGCGGGAAACCTGGAAAAAAGTACGCGCCGCCGATACGGAACTTGCCGCCCGCCGAAGCGACATGACCGCCCTGGAAAAGGAACTGGAAGGCCGCAACGCGGAGCTGGAAAGCAAAAACACGGAGCGGCAGGCCGCCGAACAGGCGCATCGAAAAGCCCTTGAAGAGCTGGAAGCTCTTGCCGAAGAAAAAAAGAAACGGGAGGCCGACGCCGCCCTTGCCGAGGCAACCGGTTCTCTGCAAATGCGCCTTTCCCTGCTCGGTCAGGAAGAGCGCGCCCTTGCCGAAGCAGGGCAGGCGCTGAAAGAGCACGAAAAAATTCTTGAAGAGCGGGAAACGAGCCTTGCCGGACGCAGACGCTCGGCCGAGGCGCTGGCCCGCGCTCTTGCCGAGGCGCAGGAAAAGCTGAACGAAGCCAGAAAGAACTTTGCCGCGCTTCTGGGCGGCAAGGACGCCGCCTTCCACCGCGCCCGGCGCAACGAACTTTTCACGCGCAGGAGTACGCTGGAAAAGGCTCTGGAATCCGCAAAAAGCCGGGCCGGGCAGCTTGCGCGCGCGGCAGATCTCGCCCTGCGCGAAAAGGAGCTTGACCTTGCCGTGCAGAAAGAGGAAGGAGAACTCGCTCTTCTGCGCGAACGGCTTTCCGCCCTGCGGGAAAAGCTGGCTCTGGAAGCGAAAATACGCTCCTACGAAGAAGAGCGCAAAAACCTTCGCGAAGGTTCGCCCTGCCCTTTGTGCGGCGCCACGCATCACCCCTTTGCCTGCGACGCTCCCGCCCTTCCGGACGCCTCGAAAAACGCTCTGGACAAACTGGAAAAGGAAACGGAGCAGCTGTCCTCCGCCCTTGCCGGACACAAAAGCGACGCCGTTCACGCCCGCGAATCCCGCGAAGAAGCCGAAAAGGCCGCCGCCGACCAGACGGACAAACTGCGGCAATTCATGGGCGCTCTTTCCCGCACGCTCTCGGCCGCGCTGAGCGCCCCCCTGCCGGACGACGAAAACGCCGCGTCCGACATTTACGAAGTTCCCTCTTCCGCCCTGCGCTCCGAAACGGCCCGAACCGAAGGCCTTGCGCTGCCCACAGCCTGGGAGAACGAAATTCTTTCCGCGCTGACCCTCACGAACGGTGCGCCGACCCTCGCGCCGCTTCTTGCAAGGTTCATTGAGGAAGATTCCGCCGAACTCGACAGGGCCGAAGCACTTCTGAAGTCGCTCGACGAAAAAGAGGCCGCCGGGCGCACGCTTGCCGAAAACGCGGAAAAACTGCGCCGTCTGCACGAAGAGGCGCAAAACGCGGTTCAAACGGAAGAAAAGGAGGCCCTGCGCCTCGGCACGGAAAAAACGGCGCTGGAAAAGGACCTGGCCGAAAAGGAACGCAAGGCCGAAGCCTCCCGCGATGAACTGCGCCGCGGCATTGCCGCCTTCGGTGAAAAGGGAGACAGTACGCCGGAGCTCACCCTTGCCGTGAACGCCCTTGCGCAGCGCCGCGACCGCTACGCCGCCCTTACGGAAAAAGAGGCCCGGGCCCGCGAAAAACTCGCGGAACTCGCCCGCGTTTTCGACATGAGCAAACAGGCTCTTTCCGCCGCAGAGAACGAACAGAAAAGCGCGGTCGAAAACCGCAACAGACGCGCCGCCGACCTGGCCGGGCTGGAACGCGCCCGCATGGAACTCTTCGGCACGCGCAACGTGGACGAAGAGGAAAAGGCCGCAAACGAAAGCCTGCGCGCAAGAGAGGAACAAGAGGAAAAGAGCCGCAACGCGCTCGAAACTTCTTCCCGCGCCCTTGCCGACGCCCGCCGCGACGACGCAGCCCTGCAAGAACGACTGGCCCGGCACGCCCGCGCCATAGCGGACATGGAAAAAGGCCTTGCCCCGCGCCTTGCCGCCGAAGGATTTGAAAACGAAAGCGACTGCCGCCTCGCCCTGCTCGACGAGGCAACGCTCGACTCCCTTGACCGGACACGGCAGAGCCTCGAACAGAAGGCCGCCGGACTCGACGCCCGCGCCGCAGAACTGGCCCGCCGCCGCAAGGAACAGATTCTGCCCCTGCCCTCCCGCGAAGAAACCGAACGCGCCCTTGCCGAAAGCCGCGCCGAACGCGAAGAAACCCTGCGCCGCCTCGGCAGCCTTCAGGAAAAACTCCACGCCAACGACGAGCAAAAAAAGCAGGCCGAACAGCTGCGGCAACAACGCGGCTCCCAGGTCGACATCTGCCGCCGCTGGGCCGCGCTCAATGAACTCATAGGCTCCGCAGACGGTAAAAAGTTCCGCAACTACGCCCAGGAACTCACGTTCCGCAGACTCATACTCATGGCGAACCGGCAACTTGCCTTCATGACCGACCGCTACCTGCTCTCGCCGAGCAGAGATGAGGCCCTTACCCTCAACGTCATCGACCGCTACCAGGCCGACGCCGTGCGCTCCTCCCGCAACCTCTCCGGCGGCGAAAGCTTCCTTGTCAGCCTCGCCCTCGCCCTCGGCCTCGCCCAAATGGCAAGCCGCAACGTCAGAGTGGACTCCGTGTTCCTCGATGAAGGCTTCGGAACCCTCGACGAGGAATCCCTCGGCACCGCCCTCGACATGCTCTCCACCCTCCGGCGAAAAGGTAAAATGATAGGCATCATCTCCCACGTCCAGGCCGTGCGCGACCGCGTGGCCCTCCAAATCCGCGTCGCCCCCAAAGGCAACGGCAAAAGCGAACTCTCCGGCCCCGGCGTAACCCGCAACGGAGATTAAACGCAGGAAAGGCAGGAAAGGCATGCGGGGGAAATAATTCCCCCCGCGCCCCCCTGATTCGCCTGCGGCGGGCTTTCGCGGCAAACATGGCGCGCATCTTCGAAAAGGCGGGCAGGGCATGGGGAATGGGGAGCGGCAAAAAGGCCGGAAGTCTCGGCAGGGGCGTTTCGGGCTTCGCAGTCAGTGCAGGCGTGCGCCCTGCGCGCGCCTGCGGCTGGCCGACCGATGTTTCCGCTTCGCGGCAACATCGGTGAGCTTGGAAGGATTTCCAGATTTTTAAGGCAGAACGTTTGACCTATGCTCTGGAAAATTTCCGTCGGCAAAACTCGGCCGTTTTTCAATGCTCAAAAAAGCGTGGGGGGGCTTTCTTCCCACCCACTACAACGCTCTGGGGAACGCGGGCGACATCAGGAGTCCGCGCCGGTGGTCATGAGCAGGCGGAATTCACTTCCGCCGTTAAGCGCAGCGGGCGTCGTGCAAGTCCCGCAGACTGTACAGCGTATCCGGCACAAACGGGCGATTGCGGCCCCCGGGCATAGGACACTCTTGCCCCGGGCCTTCAGAAAAATCAACGAGTTCCGGAACTTGGCTGGAGGAAAGCAATTACGGCAAAAACGCATCCGCGCTTTGCACGACAAAAAAATCATGCTATCAGGGAGAATATTTCAGAAATTCATGCACCGTTCTTCGTTGCGTCTGCTTTGTATCCCGGAGTTCTTATGAAACAGCATGATGCCGCCGTCACAGCCGCTTCCGGTCAGCCTCTTTTTACCAAAAATTTCACGCTGGTATGCCTTGCCAACCTCTGTACCTGCATGGCGGGCTACTCCATCATGCCCGTTCTGCCCCTCTATCTGATGGACGTCATGCACTGCCAGAAAACCGTCATGGGCGTGGCCATGGCCGTGTTTCCCCTCATTGCCCTGCTCTTCCGCCCATTATCAGGGCTCATTGCAGACAGGTTCAACAGACAACGCGTCCTCATTATCTCCACGCTGCTATGTGTGGCGTGCTTTCCGCTCTGCCTTGCGGCCTCGGGAGTGCTCATCTTCATGCTCGTGCGCTTCACGCACGGCATGGCCTTTTCCTCCATGACCACCGCACAGGCCACGCTTGCCGTGGATTTCATGCCCGAGGGAAAACTGGGCACCGGCATAGGCATTTTCAGCAGCACCGTTTCTCTCGGCATGATTTTCGGCCCCATGATCGGATTGTTCATGGCCCACGATGTTTCCTATGCCGCCGCCTTCTGGACGCCCGCTGCCTTTGCATTCGCCGGAGCCGTATTCCAAAGTCTCCTGCACCCAAAAAAACAGGCCCTGCCCGTACAGAAAAAACTCACGCCCGACATGTTTTTCATGAAGGAAGGCATCTGCGCTCTTCTGGCCCTGCTCATCGCCTCATTCATGCAGGGCATGATAACCAACTACCTTTCCGTTCTCGCCAGAGAACACGGCCTTGCCGATTACGCCAGCCTCTACTTCCTTCTCATGGGACTCGGACTCATGGTCAGCCGCCTCTTTTCCGGCTACGTGTCGGATCACGGCTTCCTCGTGCCCATGGTATGTCTTGCTGAACTCGCCACCATCGTCGGCGTCATGATACTCTCCTTCTCCTTTTCCCCGGTTCCCTTCGTGCTCTGCGGCGCACTGCTCGGCGTGACCATAGGCGCCCTCATGCCAAGCTTTCAAACCATGCTCGTCACCCTGGCCGAAAAGTCCCGACGCGGCGTGGCCAACTCCATGTACTTCATCGGCATGGACGGCGGCGTTTTTCTCGCCCTCGTGAGCGGCGGCATCATAGCCGACTTTCTGGGCATGGATGCCGCCTACCGCGTGGGAGCACTCGGACAAATTGTCGCCATCGCCATTTTCCTCAAGCTCGTCGTTCCTCAGCTGCGTGCCCGCAAGGCCCAAAACGCCGGAAAAACGGCCTGAGCCAACCGAAATCCATTCCCTTTACCTTTTCCGACGCCCGAGTGCCGCGCACGCCCGTTTGCGCAAGACACGCTGTACTGGCTGCAAGACTTGCACGACGGGCATTGCGCTTAACGGCGGAAGTGAATTCCGCCTGCTTATGCCCGTCGGCCGGGCTTCTGACGTCGCCCGGGGCCCCCGAGCGTTGAGAGTCGGTTAAAGGAAAACACTTGGAGCGTTGAAAAAACGCTGAAAGCACCAGAGAGGAACAGCAACCGAAAGACCGACGGCGTTGAGAGAAGGCGGGAAGATTGCCTCTCACGCTTTTTCGAGCGTTGAGAAGCGGCCGTTTTCTGCACCCCGGCTTTTCCGCCCCTTTGAAATGACCGGCCTTCGCCACAAGAAAAAATTCCCAGAGCATCGGTCAAACGTTCTGCCGTAACCATCTGGAAATCCTTCCAAGCTCACCGATGTTGACGCAATGCGGAAACATCGGTCGGCCAGCCGCAGGCGGGCGCAGCCGCGCACGCCTGCACTGACTTTGCAGCCCGAAACACGCCTGCCGAGCCTTCCGGCCCCGACGTTACTCCCTCTGCCCTCCCCGCCATTTCGAAGATGCGCGCTCGGCCTGCCGCCACAGCCCGCCGCGCGGCGAAGCCGCAAGGCGAAACAGGGGGGTGCGGGGGGAATTATTTCCCCCGCACTGCCTTTCCTGCCTTTTCTGCCTTTTACGCTTCGAGCAGGGGGAGGAGTTCTTCGGGGGAGGAGATGAAGCGGGAGGCGCCGGAGGAAGCGAGGTGTTCTTTGGAGCGGAATCCCCAGGTTACGGAGAGGCAGTCGACGTTTGCGACGGAGGCGGTAGCGATATCGACTTCGGAGTCACCGACGTAGAGGGTAGTTTTTGGTGAGGCCGCAAGTTCACGCATGGCTTCGAGGAGGCTGTCGGGGGCGGGCTTACGGCGCACGCCTTCTCTTTCGCCCAGGGCCGAGCCGAACAGGCCTTCGAAGTAGGCGCGGTTCATGTCTTTGACTTCGGGGTCTGGCTTATTGGACACGATGCCGAGTTTCAGGCCGCGGGCGGCGAGGGTACGCACGGCCTCCATGATGCCGGGGTACGGGCGGGTATGGTCGCGGCAATGCACGGCGTAGTGTTCGCGGAAGCGGGCGAAGGCGGCGTTGAAGTCCGGGTTCTGCTCGCCTCCGGGCAGGGCGCGGATCATGAGGGTACGCACGCCGTTGCCCACGAAGGAGCGCACCTCGTCGAGGCTGCGGCGCACGTCGGAAAAGGGTTCGAGCGCGTAGTTGGTGCTTATGGTAAGGTCTTCAAGGGTATAGAGAAGCGTACCGTCGAGATCGAAAATCACCGTATCGTATTTCATGCTGCATCCATGGCGCGGGGCAAGCCGCGCATCAAGTTTTTTTCCGGCCTGCGGCCTCATGCGTCGTCTTTTATCGGGCGCAGGGAGGGAGCATTTTTTCAGCGAGGCCGTTTTTTCTGAATTTCCGGCGGGAAGGCCTGCGCTGTCTGTCCGGCATGGTACGGATTCCGGCGGAAGCCGGGAAAAGAGTCGAAAAAAAGGGGGAAGGCGAACCTCCCCCCCCCTTTTCTGTTTCAGGTCTGCTTCAGGGTCGAACCGCTGCCGGAAGCGCGGGCCGACCGGTGAGTCATGGAGCTAGAAGGCCTGGCCCATGGAGAACTCGAAGCGGCCGCTGTTGCGTCTGGTGCCGTCGGCATTTCTGGAGAGCGGGTAGCCGTAGGCGAAGCGCAGATCGCCCATGGGCGAACGCCAGCGCACTTCCAGACCGGCGGAGGAATACACCTTGTCGAACACGCTGGAGCACTGTTCGCTGTCGGCGTTGAAGCCTACGTCGTAGAAGGGCACGAAGGCGAGGCCGAGATCGGGCTTGACCACCCAGATGTATTCGATGTTTGCATAGCCCATGCGGTCGGAACCGATGGTTTCGCCGGTGAGCGGGTCACGCGGGGATATGTCGTCGTAGGAGTAGCCGCGTATGCTGCGGATGCCGCCTATCCAGAAGCGTTCGAACACGGGCACGGTCTTGCTGTCGTCGGCCTTGTACACGGCGCCCACGCGGCCGCGCACGTGCAGAATGTTGGTATCGTTGAGGCCGTAGTAGAAGCCGGCTTCGAGAATGGGCTTGAAGAAGCTGTCGTCGCTGCCGGTCCAGGGGCCGCTGTACTGCATGTTGATGGACACGCGCGTACCTTCGGTGGGGAAGGTGGAACGGTTGGTGGTGTCGCGGGTGACGCCCACGGACACGGTGCTTGCCCAGTGCTTGCCGCGGTAGGCGCGGATGATGCGCGAGGCGTTTTCCGACATGTGATACAGATTGTAGCGTTCGAATTCATAGCCGAAGTTCACGTTGGTGTATTCGCCTATGGGATGGAACAGACCGAGACGCACGCCGGTGGAACGCTTGTAGAAGTACGACCATTCCTCGTCGATGGTGTAGGGACTCACGGAGAAGCCCCAGTAGGTATCGAACAGGCGCGGGTTGACGAACGAGGCTTCCAGATACCGTTCCTTGGAGGCGGTGTAGCCCGACAGACCGAGGGAGTAGCCGCGGCCGAAGAGGTTGTTTTCGGTAATGGAGGCCATGACGCCGAACTTGTCGTAGGTGGAGTAACCGAAGCCCACGCTCACCACGCCGGTTTCGGTTTCCTTGACGCCCATTTTCAAATCGACTTCGCCGGGCACGCCGGTGGGCACCACGGTGGGGTTCACCTCGCTGAAGTAGCGGGTCTTTTCGAGACGCTGGGCGGAACGGCGCATTTTCGCGCCGCTGAACTGCTGACCGTCGGCAAGGCGCATTTCGCGCAGAATGACGTTGTCGCGGGTGCGGTTGTTGCCTTCCACTTCCACGCGGCGGATGTACTGACGTTCGCCGGGCTTGACGGTATAAACCACGTCCACCACGCCCGCTTCCGGACGCGGACGGGGATCGACGTTGATGTCGGCAAAGGCGTAACCGTAATCACTGTAGAAATCGGTAAGGGCCTTCACGTCGTTCTGGAGCACTTCCACGTCGAAATAGTCGCCCGCGGCCTGATGCTCGTCCATGGAAATCTGTTCGCGGATGCGGGCCTCGGTGTCGATGAGATCGCCCTGCAGAATGACGTCGCCCACCTTGTAGTGCACGCCCTCGCGCACGCGGAAGATGACGCGGATGCCGTCGTCTTCGTACTGCACCTCAGGTGCGGCAACCTGTCCGTCCACATAGCCGTGCTTCATGAAATAGGCGCGTATGGCCTGGGCATCGCGTTCGAGCAGATCATCTTTCAGCACGCCCGAGCCCGTGAACCACGAGAACATTCCGCGTTCCTTGAGAGAAAGGAAGTCCTTCACGTCGTCGGGAGAAATTTCCTTGAGGCCCTCTATGGCCACTTCCTTGATGTAGAGCTTGCTGCCTTCCTTCACGTGCAGCACGAGCACGGCGGCGGCGCCGTCGGCGCGGGGCTGCACCTCGTAGGTCACCTGGGCCAGATAGAAGCCCTGCTTGTGGTAGAGATCGGTCACCTTCTGCAGGTCTTCGGCCAGCACCTTTTCATTGAGCACGGAATCGGTATGGGTGGACATGGCTTCGGTAATGTCGCCGATTTTCACGGCTTCGGAGCCTTCCACGCGCACTTCTTCAATGCGCGGCTTTTCCGCCACGGTGAACACCAGCACGGGACCGGCGGCGGAAGTTTCCACGTCGGCGCTGACGTCGTCGAAGTAGCCGAGATCCCAGATGTTGCGCACGTCCTCGTCGATTCTGTCCTCATCCACGGGATCGCCGGTGCGGGTGCCTACGCGAACCAGCACTCTGTCCTTGTCGATGAACTTGAGGCCGCGCACTTCTATGTCGGCAATGCCGCCGCGCGAACTTTTGGCGGCCGTGCGCACCGTGGAGGTGGCATCGAAATCAAGCACCATCTGCCCCACGAGGCTGTTGACCACGGGCTGAAGCTCAAGCAGGTTTGCGCCTTCCATGTGATAGGCGCGGGAACCGGAAGAGGTGGCCGAGAACATCTGCATATCGAGGCTGAAGCCCTCGCCGAGCTGGTTCAGACTGCCGAACACGGCATAGCCGGCGCGGGCGGCACGGGCACGCTTTTTGGCACTTGCGGCATCCGAAGCCGCGCTTTTGCCGGAAGCCGACGTGGGAATGGCCGTGATGCCGTGAGCCTCAAGCCCCTGCCGCACCAGGGCGGGCAGGTCTCTGGCAAGCTGCGACTGCGCCGACGGCGCATTGACGGCGAAAGGCAGCACCAGCACACGGGTTTCGGCCGCATCCGCAAGGCCCGCCCACACGAAAAGGCAGGCCGCGAAGCAGACCAGACTAGAAAGAATCTTGCGCATAGAGCTCTCCCGATCTCAGTTCAAGGCTGCGGTCCATATCGTCCGCAAGTTCCCGGTTGTGCGTCACTATCACAAGGGTCATGCCCGTGTCGCGATTGAGCTTTTTCAGCACTTCGGCGACACGCGCACCCGTTTTTTCATCCAGATTGCCGGTGGGTTCGTCGGCCAGCAGCACCTTGGGGTGCAAAAGCGTGGCGCGGGCAATGGCCGCCCTCTGCCTTTCGCCCCCGGAAAGCGTGGTGACGTGATGATTCAGTCTTTCGGCAAGGCCCACCCGTTCCAGTGCCTCGGCCGCCCGTTCCAGAGCTTCCCTGCGGGGCATGCCCGCAATGATGGCCTGCATGGCCACGTTTTCCACGGTGGTGAATTCCGGCAGAAGATGATGGAACTGGAATACGAATCCCAGTTCCCGATTGCGGAAATGCGCCGCTTCCTGAGGCGTGAGGGCGGAAAGATCGCGTCCCTCAAACAGAACGCTGCCGCTCGTGGCGGAATCGAGCGTGCCCAGAATGTGCAGCAGCGTCGATTTGCCCGAACCCGAAGAGCCTACAATGGCAAGTGCCTCCCCGGCCGCTACGTCGAAGGTGACATCCCTGAGAATGGTCAGCTCTCCGGCCGGACTTTCCACCACCTTGCGGGCGTGCCGCACGGTGTAGAGCGCACGGGAGGCATTGTCGAAGGAAGCGTTTGCGTCGTTATTCATAGCGAAGGGCCTCGGCAGGCACCAGGCGGGATGCCTGTCTGGCGGGATAGATGGTGGCCACGAAACACATGAACATGGATACCGCTCCGATAATGACGAGGTCCAGCGGATCGATGATCACCGGCAGCGTGTCCATCATGTACACGCCGGGGGGAAGCTCGATGAACTGATACTTCTTGAGGAGCAGCGCCAGCACGATTCCTAGCACATAACCTATGCTCGTGCCAACAGCCCCGATGATGGCTCCCTGAAACATGAAAATGCGCCGCACCCCCGCAGCCGTGGCCCCCATGGACATCAATATGGCGATATCCTTGGTTTTTTCCATAACGAGCATGACAAGGGACGTGATAATGGAAAAGGAACCCACCAAAATGACCATGAGCAGCACTATGAACATGCCGAAACGCTCCAGCTGAAGCGCGGCAAAAAGATTGGCGTTCATGTCTATCCAGTTGCGGGCGTAGAAGGGAGGTCCGAGACGCTCCGCCACGTCGGCGGCAATTTCCCTTGCGTCGTAGGGGTTCTTCACAAAGGCTTCCACGCCGGAAACATGGCCGTCGGGATAGCCCATGAGTTCCTGCGCCGCGCCTATGGACACGTAGGCAAGGCGACTGTCGAAATCGGACATGCCGGACTTGAATATGCCCTCCACCCGGAAAGAACGCAGCTTGGGCACGAAACCCGCCGTGGTGCGCTGTCCGGCCGGGGACATGAGATTCACGCGGCTGCCCACGCGCAGATTGAAGCGGCGGGCCAGATCGTGTCCCACAAGCATGCCTGCGGGACCGGATTCACGGTTCAGGTTCTCCACGCTGCCGCTTTCCAGATGCCGGAGCAGCGGCATGGATTCGGCGGCGGAAACAGTGTCTATGCCGCGCACCACAAGTCCCGTGGCGCCCTGCGGCGTGGAAAGCAGCACTTCGGCATACAGAAAAGGCGTGGCGGAAACCACGCCGGGAGTTTCGCGTATGCGCTCCATGACCTCACCCTCGCCCTTCGCCGCCTCGGGGCCGAACACTCCGGCCTGCGTGGCCATGACCATGACGTGCGGATTCGCACCGAGAATCTTCTCGCGCATTTCCTCGGTAACGCCGTTGTACACGCTCATGACAATGACAAGCGCGGCCACGCCTATGGCCACGCCCAGTACGGACATGTACGAAATGATGGAAATGAACGTGCGCTTGCTGCGCGAAATGAGATACCGCGAAGCAATGAACAGCGAAAACGACATGAATTTCCCCTTTCATGGAAGCTCCGGCGCAAAACGCCGGAGCATTGTTCCCGAAAGACTACACCTCCGGACGGAGCAGCGGGAAGAGCAGCACCTCGCGGATGGTGGATTCGTCGGTAAGCAGCATGGTAAGGCGGTCGATGCCCACGCCTTCGCCCGCAGTGGGCGGCATGGCGTATTCGAGCGCGCGCAGATAGTCGTTGTCCAGCGGACAGGCCTCGTCGTCGCCGGCGGCCTTGGCCTCCACCTGAGCCTCGAAACGCAAACGCTGATCCACCGGATCGTTGAGCTCGGAAAAGGCGTTGCCGTACTCGCAGCCGCAAATGAAGAACTCAAAACGATCGGTGATGTCGGGATTCTTGTCGTTGCGGCGGGCAAGAGGCGAAATTTCCGCGGGATACGCGTAAATGAAGGTGGGCTGAACGAGCTTTTCTTCCACGTCAAGGTCAAAGAGGCGCGACTGAAGTTTGCCTATCCCCTCGCTTTCCATGAACTTTTCCCCGCGGGAACGAAGATAGGCGCGCACGGCTTCCATGTCGTTGTAGAATTCGGGCTTGTGTCCGCCCACTTCCTCAAGCGCCTGATGATAGGTCATGCGCTTCCAGTGACCGGGAGTGAGATCCACTTCCTGCCCCTGATAGGTGATCACCGTGCTGCCGCACACCTCGCGGGCAATGTGAGCGAAAAGCTCCTCCGTAAGATCCATGAGATCCTCGAACGTGGCGTAGGACCAGTAGAACTCACAGGAGGTGAATTCGGGATTGTGGCGGGTGTCTATGCCCTCGTTGCGGAAGCAGCGGTTGATTTCAAACACGCGCTCCATGCCGCCCACAATGAGACGCTTCAAATACAGTTCGGGGGCAATGCGCAGATAAAGGTCGATGTCGAGCGCGTTGTGATGCGTCACAAAGGGCTTGGCCGCCGCACCGCCCGCAAGCGCGTGCAGCATGGGCGTTTCCACTTCCATGAAGCCGCGCTGCTCCATGAAACGACGAAATTCCCGCACGATGAGCGAACGCTTGCGGAAAATCTCCCTCGCACGCGGATTCATCACAAGATCGACATAACGCTGACGATAGCGGGATTCCACGTCGGTAAGACCGCTGTGCTTGTCGGGCAGAGCGCGGAAAGACTTGCTCAGAAGCCGCACGCTCGTGCAGCGCAGCGTCAGTTCGCCGGTCTTCGTACGGAACAGATGACCCGTCACGCCCACAATGTCGCCCACGTCGAGCTTCTTGAACGCGGAAAAGGCTTCGTCGCCGAGCGCGCTCTTTTCGGCGTAGCACTGAATGCGGCCGCTGCGGTCCATGACATGGAAGAAAATGACCTTGCCGAAGGAACGCGAAGACATCATGCGCCCGGCAACGGCAAATTCCTCATCCAGCGCGGCAAGCTCCTCGTCGCTCATGGAGCCGTATTTCTCACACAGCTCGCCGGCGTTCTGCTTTCGCTTGAAATCGTTGGGGTACAGCGGAATGCCCGCGTCCAGAAGATCGCAGGCCTTGCCTACGCAGTTCTTCACAACTTCGTTCAGTTCGCCGTGCTCGGCGAAATTCTCCAGCATGGGCATGAAATAGGCCGCATGTTCCGACTTCGTGGCAAGCTTGATGGGCTTGCGGGCTTTCTTCTGTGCTTCCAAAAGACACTCCGTTTATCTGGCAGGGGCTCTGCCCTCTTTCATGAATATGCTGCCGACAGCGCTCGCGCGCCTCCAAAAGGCCGCAACGAAAGACTCGCTTTTTGGCGTCGTAAAAATATGGGGGTAGGACAAATACGCCCGGCCGTCAAGAGCGCGAACATTCAACAAAACAGGATTGCCCCCGCCCCCGGGGCCCACACCCCCAAAAAAGGCAAATCCTGCCCCGCCAGCCCGACCACCCGCCGGAAAGGCTCCGCAAAAAAACCTCCCCCCGTACAAAAAGATTCCCCGCCGAAACCTCCCCCCCCCTTCTCCTCCGCCGATTTTCAACAATCCCGCCCCGCTCCCGCCCGGACGGCAGGGTTTTCCTTGCCCAACGCCCGCGAGTGGCATACAAGAAGGACATGAACACCCTGCGCGCCATAGCCCTTGCGCTGCTCCTGCTCGTGTTTCCGGCCGCGCTCTGCGCGGAAGCACCCGAGCCTGCACTCACGTCCCCCGGCGAAAACATCGCATGGACAAGCCCGGAAGATGGACTCGACATGGCGCGTCTCGCCTATACCAGCGACCGGGGCGACGAGTTCTCCCGCCGAATGATCATACGCGTGCTGCGCTTCAATACCGACAACTTCGACTTCCACCTCTACAGCTCCCGCTGGGAAGGACAAAGCGTGCCCACCATGCGCGAATGGGCCGCAGGAAAAAACCTCACCGCAGCCATCAACGCCAGCATGTACCTCAAGGACGGACAAACCTCCACCGGCTACATGCGAAGCGGCGAACGTACCAACAACGGACGCATCGTAAGCCGCTACGGCGCCTTCTTCGTGGCTTCCCCCAGAGAACCCGGACTCCCCCGCGCCGCCGTGCTCGACAGAAGCGTGGACGACTGGCAAAACCTCCTGCCCCGCTACGACATCGTGGTGCAGAACTTCCGACTCATGGGCCCGGACGGCCGACAGGTGTGGCCCGAAAAAGGCCCGGAACACGCCGTGGCCGCCATTGCCGAAGACATGAACGGCCGCATTCTCTTCCTCCATTGCTCCGACCCTGCCTCCGTCCACGACTTCGTCGAAGCCCTCAACGCCCATAAGGACCTCAACCTCAACAGCGCCATGTACGTCGAAGGCGGCAGCGAAGCCTCCCTCCTGCTCCGCCTCCCCGAAGAATTCCACGTCTGGAACGGCATGTCCCCCGCTTCCTATATGTTCTCCTCCCGCGGCGACGCCATCCCCCTCCCCAATATCCTCGGAGCCGTCAGAAGAACGCAGAAGTAAAAGACAGAAAAGACAGGAAAGGCAGGAAAGGCAGGAAAGGCAGGAAAGGCACAGGGGCTCCGCCCCTGAACCCCGCCGGGGGAGATAATCTCCCCCGAACCCCCATGATTCCCGCCTTCGGCGGGGCGCTCCTTCAATGCCGCGCGCCCTTCTTCAAAAACAGAAAGGCAGCACGCAACGCTAAGGCAATCTGCTCGGCAAACGCCTTCGGGCCGCAGACTCAGCGTGTGCGTGTCCTCACGGACCCGCACACCGTGCCGACTGTTGTTCCGCTTCGCGGCAACAACAGTGTTATAAGGAAAAAAAGAAAAACACGGCCGTCCCCTCCTCATGCTCCCGTCTGCTCCAGACACGCTTTACGGATTGCAAGGCTTGCAAATGAAAATTTCCCAAAGCTTCAAAACAAAACTCTTTCCTTAAAATCTGGGAAATCCCTTCAAACAACACCGATGTTGCCGCGAAGCGGGAACATCGGTCGGCCAGCCGCAGGCGGGCGCAGCCGCGCACGCCTGCACTGCGTTTGCAGCCCGAAAAGAGTCTGCCGAGCCTTCCAGCCTCCGGCGTCATTCCCTCTGCCCTCCCCGCCTTTTCGAAGACCGACTCCAGCTTTCCGCACGACGCCCGCCGCGCGGCGCAGCCGCAAGGCGAAACAGGGGGGCGCGGGGGGGAATTATTTCCCCCGCACCTGCCTTTTCTGCCTTTACATTTTCCGACGCCGGAGTACCTCAGCCGCCCGTTTGCGCAAGACACGCTGTACTGCCGCAGGGCTTGCACGGCGGTCATTTCGCT
>CALUPL010000085.1 GCA_944322635.1 uncultured Mailhella sp. | reverse complement strand
CGAAAGATTCTGGGCTTCTACATTGGGTATAGAGACTGCTTTAGGACTGGTACATTATTGCTTGAAAGACTGGAAAGGAGATTTGACAGGTAATGGTACTATGCTCAGACGAGATGATCCTGAATTGTCCTATAAACTAGATAGATTTCGTATGGCTGCTTCCTATCTGGCAAAAACTGCCACTTCAGGTTTTGTGAATGACGGATATCGGAACTTCGGTTGTTCTCGTATATAAGTTTATGTAATTTTTTATTTTTAATTTTATATTATAGAGTTCGAATAACGCTAATCAGTCTTATTTATTGGAGTAGCATATGAAAAAGCAAGAAGTTTCTGTCCCGGAAAAACATCTTATCAGTATCCACGGTAATGATATTCCAAGATTTTTAGGCATGGTCGACATAGCGCATCAACTAGGCCTACAATCCATTGATACTATACCACTACAACTCCCTTCATCTGACAATGGAAATACAGCTATATTCAAAAGTACGGTTACTTTGAAAAGCGGTATCGTATGTTCTGCCATAGGAGATGCTACGCCTGAAAATGTTCCTCCTGCGTGTCGTAACGCCTTCATCCGTATGGCAAGTACACGAGCAACCAGCAGAGCGATAGGACTGGCTTGTAACGTAGGCACTCTGGATTTTGAATCCGAAACGATGAACGACCAGGTGATCGATGTGGATTACCGTGATAGCTCTGCATCATCTACTGTTCAAACTGTTCATAGCAAGCCCGTAAGTCAGAAACAGCTTGAGTATATTCATAGTCTCAGTGACAACGCAGAACAGATAGCTATGGAAAAATTCAGTAAGGACTTGAACTCACTGACAACAACAGAAGCACATGAACTTATCTGTGCCTGCAGAGCCAGGGAGAAATAATACATAGTAGGAGACTGTAATAGCCATAAAAAGCAAAAAATCTCATCGAATCCAAGTCCAAGAAAAAAGGACTATCCGGCAATGAATCCTCCCAGAAGATCATCAACAAGAACATTGATGAACTTACAAGGGCAGAATCGGATCTAGTTATAAAATCAATTTTATAATTATAGTGTGATATTCGAACAACAAGGAGTGTAGTATGGACTTATTTCCAGAACATCCAGGCATAGAACTGAGAAATATAATCAAACAAAAGGATATGAACATCTCTGAATTTGCGCGTATGATTGATGTCTCTCCATCACGTATCAATGAGATTGTTCACGCCAAAAGAAGCATAACTCTTGACACTGCCATAAGACTCGCCAAAGCACTCAACACCACAACAAAATACTGGATGGAAAAACAGGTTGATTACGATATAGCTCAATTACATTAAAATTATAAAGCCTCCGGATAAGCCTAAACGCATATCCGGAGGCAATGTCCTCGAAGAAATAAAAAAGAAGCGAACTGAGTCAGTTGACTATGAAGGAAGGTCACAGGCAGTGTAAAGTTGACATGTCTGAGGTGGTACCGCGCCCTTTTCTCATCGAATGTTCTGCCTTCAATTATTTCTATAACGACCTTCCGACTTTGTTTCTTTTGGTACTGTAATGTATTGTGCACCAAGAAAAATTACAAATACCCCATTCTCAATATTAATTATGCCTTTTAAGCATACGCAAATTTCTGTTTTCCTCGCTCGACATCCGCATTTTCTCATGATTTTTTATCCGTGCATTCCGACTATCCACTTTCTGTGAGGAGAACTTTCTCGTACTGCCCCCATTCCGCCCATCCAAATTTTATTTCAAAATAGCATTCCAATTTTCTTTATTATGTCTAAAAAAACATAATCTAAAACTAGAAAACTCTATTGCACTAAAAAACATTTTATGTATTTAAGAAGATAAGATTATCTGGTTACAAGGAACCTGCATAAGCACCTCCACCCTACTACATAGAGGAGCCACTATGAAAGCCGAACAAGAAAGCCCCAAGTCGGTGGTAGAGGATTCCCACAAGTCGCACGGCCTGAATCGCCGCAACTTCCTGCGCGGTTCCATCGCCGCGGTCGCTGTCACCGTACCTGCCATGGGCATCAGCGAAATCAAGAAGGCCTCGGGCGCGCCCGCCGCGCCCGAGGCTCCCGCGCCCGAAACCCCCAAGGGCCCTCCCGCCAAGTCTCTCCTCGTGCTGCGTAAGAACTGCACCGGTTGCAACAGCTGTGTGTACGCATGTAGTCTCTTCCATGACGGTCATGTGCGTCCGGCCACGGCCCGCATCTATGTGCGCCGCGTGAAGGGTATTGTCGATGTACCCAACATCTGTTGGCACTGCATAGACGCCCCCTGCGTGGAAGCTTGCCCCGTCACTCCCAAGAAGGCCATCTACAAGGACAAGGAAACCAACGTCATCAAGTTCACCGACGAAAAGCTCTGCCTCGGCGCAAAGTGCAACAAGTGCGTGGATGCCTGCCCTCCCCAGTATCTGCGAGTGCATCCCGAAACGCTGCGTCCGCTCTTCTGCGACCTATGCGGCGGTGATCCACAGTGCGTGAAGGCCTGCGCCCGTCAGTCCAGAGAAACGGGCGAGGTGCTGCGCGCCGATCCCAGAGTCGGCGGCGTGCACCGCAGCTTCCGCGATGTCACCCCCGATGAGGCCGTCGAAGGACTCATCAAGTCCCTGTATTATCCCAATGTCGAAGGTGAACGGAGGTAACGGTCATGGCAAATCATAAGGGCGGACATTTCGGTAAGATTCTCGATATCGATCTCACCAGCGGCAACATAAGCACCAAGGAATACGACGCCGAACTGGCTCGTAAATTCCTGGGCGGCACCGGTCTTGCCACCTATTATCTGTACAAGGAAGTTCCTAAGGGGACGGATCCCATGTCTCCTGAGAACCTTCTCATTCTGTCTTCCGGCCCGCTCTGCGGCACGGAATGCCCTGGCGGCCGTCTGTCCGTGAACTTCAAGAGCCCAGTTTCCGGCGGTCTCGGCAACTCCTATGTGGGCGGCGGCTTCACCTCCGACCTCAAGTGGGCCGGCTGGGACATGGTGATTCTGCGCGGCAAGGCTCCCAAACTAAGCTACATCTACATAAAGGACGATCAGGTGGAAATCCTTGACGCCACCGCCATGGCCGGCAAGGACACCTACGAAACCGAAGAAATGATCAAGGAGGAAATCGCCAATCCCGACGCCAAGTGCCTCGTCATTGGCCCGGCCGGCGAAAACCTCGTTCCCGTGGCAGCCATCATGTCCGAACGCTTCAAGGCGGCAGCTCGTCTGGGCGGGGGCGCGGTCATGGGCAGCAAGAACATCAAGGGCATTGCCGTGCACGGCACCGGCGCTGTGCCCATCGCCCAGCCCGAAGCCTTCCACAAGGCTGCCGAGCTTGCCATCAACATGAGCGCCAACATCGACCGCGCCCCCGGCTTCCGCCAGTTCGGCACAGCGCTCTCCCTCGACCAGAACGGCTGGTACGACACCCAGCTCGCCACCCGCAACTATCAGACCGCCTACTATCCCGACGTGGCCGGTCTGGGCGGCGAAGAAGCCACCCGAAACTTTTGGCAGAAGCACGCGGCCTGCCCCGGCTGCCAGATTCACTGCATGAAGTTCGGCGTGCTGCGCGGCACCGAAAAGCATGACGGTCTCATTGCCGAAGGCCCCGAATACGAATCTGGCGTCATGCAGGGGTCCAACCTCGGCATGGCCGTGCTTGAGGAATCCATTCCGCTCATCGAACTGTGCGACGCCCTCGGCCTCGACAACATCGGTGCGGGCAACGTAGTATCCTTCACCATGGAACTGATGGAACGCGGCATTCTGAAGCCCGAAGACATCGACGGCATCGACGCCCGCTTCGGCAACTTCGATGCGGCCTATCAGCTCTTTGAAGCCATCGCCTACAAGAAGGGCAAGGCCGGCGCCCTGCTCGGACAGGGTACCTACGCCATGGCCAAGCAGATCGGCGGCGACGCGCCCAAGTACGCCTGCGTGTCGCGCAAGCAGGGCATTGCTGCCTGGGATCCGCGCAGCGCCCGCGCCATGATGCCAACCTACGCCCTTGGCCCCCGGGGCGGCGTGCACACCGACGGCGGCAACCCCAAGGGCATTGCCGACCGCGTAGTGGGCAGCTCCTGCTGCCTGTGCTACTTCGTGCCCGGCACCTGGGCCGACCGCGCCAATTCCAACATCATCGACATGCTCAATCCGCTCTGCGGCTGGAACATCAACGATGCCGAATTCGCCCTCATAGGCAAGCGCATCATCACGTTGCAGCGCGCCTACAGCCACCGCGAAGCCGGAGACAACCGCGCCTCCGACACCACCTTCGACCGCGCCTTCACTCCGCTGCCCGAAGGCCCCAAGGCCGGCTCCAAGTGGACGAAGGAAGAATTCAAGAAGCTTCAAGACGAATACTACGCCTATTTCGGCTGGGACAACAACGGGGTGCCCACCGAAAAGTGTCTGAAGGAATACGGTCTCGACTTCTGTATGGACAGTCTTAAAGAATAAGCAATTGTAATGATTGAATTTATAGACCCATAGTTTCGTAACGTCCACTGCTTTCCGAAAGGAGAGCGGTGGACATTTTTAAAAAGACGCCGGCCGGGGGAAAGACCGGATCCCGCCGTCAAAAACGTCCAGGACACTTCTTCGGATGTCTCTGACGTTCTGGAGGTCAGGCATGGACTGCAATCGCAGAAAATTTTTACAGGTCGTGGCGGGCAGCGTGGTGGTCGGCGGAGGCCTCACGTGCGTCGCGGGGCTGGCCCAGGGCAAAAATAATCTTGTGCGGCCTCCGGGAGCTCTCACGGAACCAGACTTTCTGGCGCGCTGTCAGCGCTGCCTGCGCTGCGTGGACGCGTGTCAGCCCGCGGCGCTTTCCGTGGCCCATCTGGGCGACGGGCTGGGTAACGTGGGCACGCCCGTACTCGCTCTCGACAAGTGTATCCGCTGCATGGACTGCGTGCGCGTCTGCCCCAGCGGAGCGCTGAGCAAGGTTTCCGAAGATGATCTGTGCATGGGCGTCGCGGTCATCAGCAAGGATGCATGCCTCACCTATCTGAACAAGCGCCGCTGCAGAAACTGCGTGAGCGCATGCCGCAAGCGCAAGGCAATAACGCTGGAAAAACGGCGCTGGCCCGTGGTGGACGCCGAAAAGTGCAACGGCTGCGGCGACTGCCTGAAGCGCTGCCCCGAAGTGGACAAGGGTGCGATTTATCTGGATCTGAGCAAAATAAAGCGCTTCGATCCTCCGAAGGAGCGCGTGCTCGGCTCGCTTGAAAGCCGTACCGAAGAAATTCCGCAGCCCACCTTCCGCGAGTGGTTCGACAAGCGCATGGAAACCCTCTCCCAAGTGTACGGCTTGAAAAAGTGAGGATCGCTATGCTCAGTTCCCAGCATCTTTCTCCCGAACAGCTCAGTCCGCGCACCGTGCTCGTTGCCGGCGGCGGCGTGGCGGGCATGCAGGTGGCTCTCAGCCTGGCGGCCCTCGACGTTCCCGTGCTTCTGGTGGAGCGCAACGCCCACCTTGGCGGGCAGGTCATGCGTCTGGACAAGGTCTATCCCACCGATCACTGCGCCTTCTGCCCCACATGGAGCATGGCGCGCGCCTGTTTCGAGGCGCCGGGCGTACAGGTTCTGCTGCACGCCGAAGTGGTGGGGCTTTCCACCGACGGCGACCGCACTCTGGCTGAAATTAGGGTCCGGCAGCTCGAAATCGATCCCGCCGCGTGCCTGTTCTGCGGCGCGTGTGCCGCCGTGTGCGGCAAAAACGCCCTGCGCAAGCGCGACCCCGACATGACGTGGGATCCCGCCCTGCCCCCGGCCATGCGCATCGATTCCTCCCTCTGCGACGGCTGCGGAGCCTGCGAGCGCGCCTGCCCGGTGCAGGCCGTGCATCTTCGTCCCGAACCGCTCACCGTCACGCTTCCCGTGGCCGACGTCATCTGCGCCACCGGCTTCACCGAGCCCACCAAAGGCGACGCCACCTGGACCGAAGAATTCGGTTCCCACACCCACCCGGACATTTTTACGGCCATGGAATTCGAGGCCTGGCACGGCGAGAGCCGCGGCGAAAAAGTGCTGCGCACCCGCTCCGAAGGCCGCCCCGTGCGCCGCGTGGCCTTCGTGCAGTGCGCAGGCGCAAGAGATGCCCGTCATCTTTCCTACTGCGCGGCGGTGTGCTGCATGCACGCCATGAAGCAGGCCCGCTGGCTCAAGCGCCGTCAGCCCGAGCTCGACATCACCATTTTCTACACCGATCTGCGCGCCCCCGGCGCCGGGCAGGAAGCCTACATGCGCGCCGGCGGCAACGAGGGCATACGCCTCGTGCGTTCCCGCCCGGGCCTCATCAAGCCTTCGCCGCTGGGCGGCATAGGCGTGCGCTTCGACGATCCCGAAACGGGCGCGGGCCGGGGCGAACGCTTCGACATCGTGGTGGTCAACGGCGGCCTTGCGCAGTGCCGGCTGCCCCAGGCGGCCGGAGCCGCGGAGGGAGCTCTCCGCACCGCAACGCGCTGCGGCTTCTGCGACGAACCCGCCGACGTGGCCGGAGCCGTCATTCAGGGAGCCGCCACCGCCGCGAGGCATGTTCTGAATCAACGTCGCTCTGAAGGAGGTGCGGCATGAAGGTCTGTCTGTTCTGCACCTGCATGGGAACGCTCAGCGCCGCCCTGCCCGAAAACGCTCTGCGCAGCGCGCTCCCCGGCGTGCGACTCGTAACCGCGAAAAGGCTCTGTCATACCGACTCCTGCCACGAAACCCTGAACGCCCTCTCCGAATCCCTGCCACCGCATGCCCGCGTGGTGGTGGCGGCCTGTTCGCACGGAGCCCGCGGAGCGCAGGCCACTGGCTGCATAAAAAAAACCTTTACCAATCTCTCCGTTGAGCTTGCCGACATCCGCGAAGGCTGCGCCTGGCCCTCCGCCGGCGCGGACGAAAAGGATCGCACGGCTCAGGCCGCCTCACTCATCCGCATGGCCTTCGCCCATCTGGAACAGCGCGACGAGGTTCCCCCGCTGCCCGATCCCGAACGGCGCGTGCTCGTGGTGGGCGGCGGCCCCGCAGGCATGGCCGCGGCCTCCACGCTGGCCGGACTCGGCGTTCCCGTCACGTTGGCGGAACGGCGTCCGGCAACGGGCGGCATGCTGAATCAGCTCGGCCGCCTCTTCCCGCTCATGAACGAAGCGCAGGAGGTGGACGCGGAGCTGCCGCTGAACGGCGTGGACGTGCTCACCGGCACAACCGTATCCGCCATACGCCGTGAAAAGGGCGCATGGGTCGCGGGACTCGCCCGCGGTGAAGAAAAGCTCGAAGAGCGTTTCGGCGCGGTCGTGCTCGCCGTCGGGGCCCAGCCCGTGCTGCCGGGGAAAAAATTCGGTTCCGGCACGCTCAAGGGCGTCATCAGTCAGATGGAGCTCGACACCCTGCTGAGCGCCGTGGAACGCGGAGCCAAGAGCGCGGGTCTTCTCCCCACGCGCGCCGTGTTCATCCAGTGCGTCAACGCCCGCAGCGACGAGGCTCCCTACTGCAGCAGCATATGCTGCCCTACGGCCGTGAAGAACGCGCTCCGCCTGAAGGAACTTGCGCCCGAAGCCAGCGTCACCGTGCTGCACAGGCAGATGGTCATGCCCGGCGTACGGCTCGAGGAAATGTACCGCCGCGCCATGAAAAACGGCGTGCGCTTCCTGCATGTGGACGATCTCGGTGCCGTGCATGTGGAGGGTGAAGACGTTGTACAGTCCGTGCGCATCGCCTCCGCAGACGGCTCCACGGAACGCATCGAGGCCGACTGCGTGGCATGCTCCACGCCCCTGCGTCCCCAGCCCGCCGCCGCACGTCTCGCAGAAGGCATGGGCCTTCGCACCGACGGCATGGGCTTCTTCCTCGGCCACGAACCCGCGCATCCGCTGGAAAGCGACGGGGAAGGCGTGTTCATCTGCGGTTCCGCGCGCTGGCCCTCCTTCGTGCATCAGGCCGTTGAACAGGGCAGAGCCGCCGCGGTTCTGGCCGCGCGCTTCCTGAACGAGCGCCGCATGCCCATGGACGAAATTCCCGAACACGGCCCCGCAGCGTTCATCCGCAAGGAGCTGTGCAGCGGCTGCGGACGCTGCGTTCAGGCCTGCCCCCACGGGGCCTGCAGCCTGGGCGACGACCGCAGATGCGCCGTGGATGCCGAACTGTGCCGCCGCTGCGGTTCCTGCGCGGCCGTGTGCCCGTGCCGTGCGGCCGTACTGCCTTCGGCCCCCTCGGCCCGTGAAATCATGGCCGCTCTCGGCACGAAACCTGCGCTGCAAAGGAGGCCTTCATGATGCAGGCGTCTTTCAATAAAGGATCCATCTGCGTGTTCGCCTGCCGCTGGTGCTCCCTGCTCGGCGCCGAACGCGCCGGACGCGACCGCCTCGAACTGCCCGCGAACATCCGGCTCATTCCCGTTTCCTGCGCGGGGAGCGTTTCGGCCGATCACGTTGTTCAGGCGCTCACCGGCGGAGCGGCGGGCGTAGCCGTGCTGGGCTGCCATATCGGCGGCTGCCGCCACAACGACGCCAACCGCGACGCCCACGCCCGACTTGAAGTGCTCGGTTCCCTGCTCGACGCCGCGGGCATCGACCGCCGCCGTCTGCTCGTTTCCTGGGGCACCGCCCACGAGGCCGAACAGTACGCCCGGCTCATGCGCGACTTCGCCGCCCTGCTGGGCTCCCTGCCGCCGCCTGCCGTGCCTTCCGCCGCCTGCAGCGACACGCCGGTGAAAAAAGCTCCCTGCGGCCCCTGTTCCGAAAAGGCGGAAGACGACGCCCTGCGCGCCTCCGCCGCCGACATCGTACGAAAGGGCGGCATGGTGCTCGGCCTGCGCCGCACCGACATGGGCATTCAGCCCGGCCTCTTCCGCCGGGAAGAGGAGCTCGAAGCGCTTGTCGCCGGGCCCCGCATACCCATGGCAAAGTGCGCCGGACTTCTCCTGAAGGATCGCACGCTGGGCTCCGTGCAGGGCATGGAATTCCGCGCGCTGCGCGAAGAGGCCCTCGCCCTTGCCGAAGTTCCCCTTACCGCGGCCTGCCGCGAATGCGACGCCGCCGCCCTCCGCCAGCTTGCCGATCTGCATCAGTTCCCCGCGGAGCTGATTTCGGTGCTGCCCGTTCCCTGCTCCATGGAGCAGAAAGACGCCTGCGGCTGCGTGCGCGGCGAAGAGCGCGACCTGCCCGCCGAAACCGGCGATCTCGAACAGCGCGCCGAACTCTGGAAGGACGCCTTCTCCCGCTGCGTGCAGTGTCACTGGTGCCGCGAGGCCTGCCCGGTATGCGTGTGCCCCTCCTGCTCGCTGGACAATGCGGAGCTCACGCCTCTCGGCGCGCAGAGCACGCCCATGGGCTATCATCTGGCCCGGGCCATGCACGTGGCCGACTCCTGCGTGCTGTGCGGCGCCTGCGAGCAGGCGTGCCCCCGGAATCTGCCGCTGCTCAAGCTGCATGCCGCCGCGGCCCGCGCCCTCCGGGAACAGCGCTACGCCGCAGGTACGAACAGCATCTCGCCGCTGCTTGCCGAACGACGCAGAGCCTCCTCTGCGGCGGTTCCGCAGTGGAAGCACAACCTCGGAGGAAAATAAGCCATGAAACCCAGCCAGGATATACTGACCGCCCGGGGTGCGTACCTGTGCGTAGAATGCGGGAAATGCGCGGCCCTGTGCCCCATGGCGGAAACGGCTTCCGAATTCTCGCGCGTCACGTCGCCGCGGGGCGTGGTGCAGCAGGCGCTGCGCGGCACGGATGTTCAGAACATGCCCGGTCTCGCCTCGTGCCTGCAGTGCGGCTCCTGTTCCAGAACCTGCCCCGCCGGCGTGGATGTGGCCGGACTCATCGCCGATCTGCGCATGCTTCTGCCCGAACCCGTGCAGCTTGTCTGCCCCGCGTGCGGAACGCCCCTGCTTCCCGCCGATGCGGAAGCCTATCTCTCCCGCGCCGCGAACGAAGGCTTCGAGAGCAGGCTTTCGTACGCCTCGCTTTGTCCTTCCTGCCGCCGCAGAGCCTACGCGCGCAACAACCGCTGACGGCCCGCCCTTCGTCCCCGCTTCATGCGGGAAGCTCTATGAGAGAATGCCATGTCTGAAAAAACACCCATCTCGCGGGAAAGCCTGAGCGATCTTTTCCCGCCGACAAAGGCCACAGGAAGAACGGTCAATTCCAAGCCCGGCATTGTGTTCGATCCGGGCAAATGCACCGGATGCGGCATGTGCGAAGCGGTATGCGCTGCGGGCGGCGCCGAAGGCAGGGGCCCCCGCACCCCGCGCGTGCAGGTGCTGCGCGACGCCGAGGCGGGCACGAGCTTCGCGGTGCTCTGCCAGCACTGCCTTGATCCCCAGTGCATGAAGGCCTGCCCCAACGGCGCCCTTTCCAAGGGCGGCGACGGCATCGTGCGCATGGACAAGTCGCTGTGCGTGAACTGCGGCATGTGCATAGCCGCCTGCCCCGAAGCCGCTCCCCTGCGCGCCCCGGACGGCGAAGTGGTCAAGTGCGATCTTTGTGGAGGCGCCCCCGCCTGCGTGGAAGCCTGCCCCAACGGCGCCCTGAGCTACACCAAAGGCCGCGGCTCCTTCTGGATTCCGCTGCTGCGCTGGACCTGTCAGCTCATCAGCTTTCTGCTGCTCGTGGTGGTGTTCGTGGGTTCGGTGTGCTCCATCAACCTCGTCACCTTCGATCTGGCCTGTCCGTTCGGCGTGCTGCAGAACGTGTTCTCGGCCAAGTTCATACTGCTGAGCACCGTGATTTCGGCGCTGCTGCTCATAGGCCTCACGGTACTTTTCGGCAGGGTGTTCTGCGGCTGGATATGCCCCTTCGGCTTCGTGCTCGACATTGTGGACAAGATCATTCCCCACGGCCTGTTCCGCCTGCCCCGCTTCCTGCGCAACCGCCTGAACAAGTACGGCGTGGGCATAGGCAGCCTCGCCGCCGCCGGCGTCGTGAGCTCGCAGGCCTTCTGCACCGTGTGCCCCATAGGCACGGTATGCCGCTCCTACGGCCTGAACTCCGTCATGGCCGGGGCGGAAGCCGCCATCGTGCCCGCCGTGGCCGCCCTCAACCTCGGTGAACGCCGCTCCTGGTGCCGCTACTTCTGCCCCGTGGGCGCGCTGTTCGGACTGGCCGCCAAAATCGGTCTGCTCCGCATAGAAATAGGCGCCTCCAAGTGCAAGAAGTTCTCCTGCATGCGCTGCGCCTCGGTGTGCCCCATGGGCATCATTCCCAGGGAACAGCTTGTTCAGGGCATCAGCCCGAAGATCGACATGTCCGAATGCATCTCGTGCCTGCGCTGCGTGAGCGTGTGCCCGCACAACGCCGCCAGAATCCGCTTCGTGTGGCAGAAGCGCAAGGATTCCGGCTCGCTTCCCACCGCCTGCACGGGCTGCGGCAAAGACTGCGCCAACGCCAAGGAGAACAGGTCATGAAACACTTCCTCCTGAACGCCATGGCCGTGGCCGACCTCGGCTCCGGCATCGTGGAACGCCGCCCCATTCCCGAAGAGGCGCTCCGTTCCGAAAACCCGGCCCTGCTCTCCGAACTCTTTCCCGGCGCCGTGGTGATCGCCGCAGGCAGCCTTACCGGCAGCTTTGCGCCCGCCTCCGGGCTCGTCACCGTGTACGCCGACGGAAAAAAATCCTTCCTCACCGGACACACGGGGCGCGCCCTGCGCCTCTGCGGACTCGACGCCCTCGTGATTGCCGGAAAGGCCGATGCCCCGCTCGCCCTTCTTCTCAATGAAAAGGAAGGCACGCTTCGCCCCGCAGATTCCTCCCTCGACGTGCCCGCCGCGCGCCGTGCGCTCATCCGGGCCGCGCGCGCCGCGTTCCCCTCGTACGCCGATGCCGATCCCCTGCCGCTCGTGACGGGACCGGCCGCCTTTCGCGGATGCAGATCCTCCTGCCTTGCCTGCGAAACCGGCACGGCTCCCCGTTCGGCCGATTCCGCGCTCGCCTTCGCCGCGCGCAACCTTGCGGGCATAGCCTTCTGCGGCAACGCGGGCTTCGCCTCGCCCGTGCCTCTGGATGACCCGCTGCGCGCCGCGGTTCCGGCCCAGCGCGTAAGCAAGGCCTCGCTCGCAGCCCTGCTGAACGCGGCCGGCGGATGCTCCCGCGCCGACGCCGTCACGCCCGGCCGCTCGCTGGCCTGCCATGCCTGCCCCGCGCCCTGCGGCTTCTGGATGAGCCTCGGCAGCGCCTTCGTGCCCTGCACCTCGCCCGAGGCGCTGGCCGTTCTGCTGAACACGGGCGCTTCCGAAAAGCGGGCCGCGGAAATCCTTGCGCTCGGCGAAAGGTTCGGCGTGGACGCCGCAGCTCTTGCCCTGCTGGTCGAGGCGGCCCCGCTGCCCGAAACCCTCGAGGACTGCCTTTCCGCCGCCTCCGCCCTGCCCGGGGAACAGCGCGACGCCGACATCGACGCTTCGGCCGAAGAGTACGGCATCTGCGCCTTCTTCCTCAGGCGTTTTCCCGCTGCTTCGGCGGCCCTGCGCGCACGGCGCGAAGCCGGCGGAAACTAGGCCGCCTGCCGCAACAGGGGCTGAAGGAAGAACACCATGTCCGGTATGCCGTCGTCTCTTATCTGGGAAGAAGCCCGGGACAGGGAAAGCAGGGAAGAAGTCTGCCGTTTCCGCTACGATCAGTACTTCTTCCGCAAAGAGTACCTCCCCGGCACGGATCACGACGCCCGCCGCGTGTGGCTGCCCCACGACGATGTTTCCCGGCACTTTCTCCTGCGCACGCAGGAAGGCCGCATCGTCGCCGTGGGAACGACCACGGCCGCGGACGCTCCGCTCATTCTTGAAGAATGGCGCTCCATGCTCGAACTAGACAGACTGCGCGACATGCTCGGCCTGACCACGATCATTTCGCGGGTCATCGTGGCCGAAGAGGCGCGCAACGGTTCGCTCTTTGGGCAGATGTGCCTGCGGCTGGCCGTGCTTCTGCTGGAGGAGGGCTACCGCTACGCCGTGCATTACTGCACTCCCGCCATGGCGTCGCTGTACGAAAGGCTGGGATACCGCCTCTACGGGCACGGAAAAAATCTGGAGAGCGGAGCGTTCCGCCTGCCCATGATGCTCGTGGCCGACGATGCCGCCCATCTGGAACGCGTGCGCTCGCCGCTGCGCCGAAACGTCCGCGTTCACAATGCCGAACGGGTGGAGCTCGCCCTTCGCGTGTGCCCGGAACTGGCCACTCCTCCCCTTTGCGCCATGGGCAGGGAGGATGGACTCCGCCGCCTGACCGAGCTCTGCCCCGCGCTGGAGGCCCTGCCCCCGGAACGGCTGCATTCTCTGCTCCGCAGCGCCGTGATTCCCCTGCGCAAGGGCGACATGCTTGCCGCAGAAGGCGTGAACGAGGGCAGCTTCATGGTTCTTGACGGCCTCCTGCGCGAAGGTTCGCGGCATGTCGGCGCCGGAGGCATTCTTCACAGTGGAGGCGCGCCCGTGCTTGCCGAAGAGAACAGCCGCATCATAGGCGCGCCCTTTGCCCCAGGAGACTGATCATGTGGGAAGCCATTGTTGACAGAGAAACCGGCTTCAGGCTCTTCAGCCGCGAAGTTCTGGAAAAAATACGCGAAACCCGCGTGCTCGTGGTAGGTTGCGGCGGCAACGGCACCGTGGCCGATCTGCTGCTCCGGGCGGGCTTCACCCGCTTCGGCCTCATCGACGACGACGTGGTGGAAGACACGAACCTCAACCGCCTGCCCTTTACGCGAAGCGCCGTGGGGCGCCCCAAAACGGAAGCGTGGCGCGACTATCTGCTCTCCGTCAATCCCGAGGCGGAAATAAGCGCGTGGCGCATGACCATCAACCGCTTCGACGGCCCCCGCTTCTCCGACATTCTGGCGGGCAGGGGCTGGGAACACGGTTCCGACCCCGTGGATCTCGTTTTTCTCGGCACCACCGATGTGGAGGCCAATCTCGTGGCGGCCCGCTGCTGCGCCGCCGCCCACGTGCGCATGATCATAGGTCCGGCCTCCTCCGGCGGCTGGATCGTGGGCACGTTCGTGCACGGCGAGGGCGATGTCACCGTGGAGGAACTCGCCGGATTCGGCACCGAAGGCACGCGGCTGGAAGACATTGACTACAACGCCCTGCGGCCGCTCTACGCACGGGCCCTCAACTACCCCGGCCGCGCGGAAAGACTCGCGCCCGGCGTGGGGCCCGCCATGCTGCGCGGCGAACTTGCGGCCCGCTCCTGCGGCATATTCACCCGCATGACCAACGCCGCCATGGCCTTCGAGGCGGTGAAGAACGTGGCCGACATGCACGGCCTGCCCCTGGACGGCACAAGCCTGGTTCGCCTGCCCGAGGTACAGATATTCGACCCGTATTCCGGGTGCTCCTATTACTACGACATCCGGCGCAAAGCCGTGGGCATTCCGAGCAGGCCCGGCGGAACGATACGCTGGGAACCCTGGAACGACGGCCGGAACACGCAGAACGTCGCCGGTTCCGCATGCAGATAAGGAGGAGGAAAACTATGCGATTCATTTACGGCGTATGGGACGGAACCGTCATCGGAACGAACTCCGGCAGCTGCGGCCCGGAATTCGGAGACGACGCCCTTGACTTCAACAGCGGCAACCCGCTGCTCGCCATGACCGGCGACAGGGGGTTCGGCATCTTTTCCGAACAGGTTTCCCTGCCCGCCCTGCTGCTCCGGCACTGCGAAGCCCTTGCCGACGCCTCGTGCCGGCGCTGCACGCCCTGCCGCACCGGCTCTGTTCTGCTGCGCGACGCCCTGCAAAGCGCCTGCGAAGGGCACGGCTGCGACGTGGACTGGACCGCCGTGTACCGCGTGGCCGTGCAGATGCGCGAAAGCTCCCTCTGCGGCGTGGGCCGCACGGGCGTCGTTCCCCTTATCGGCGCGCTGGAGCACTTCTCCCATCTTCTGAAGACCACCGCTCCCGTGCAGGATTCCCTCTCTTCCTACTCCGCCTCCACGGCTCCCTGCATCGAAGCCTGCCCCGCGCATGTGGACGTGCCCCGCTACATCGACGCCATACGCGACGACCGCCCCGAACGCGCGGTGGAAGCAGTGCTCGAACACTATCCGCTGGTGGGCTCCTGCGGCCGCGTGTGCGCGCGCCCCTGCGAGAGCGCCTGCACCAGAAATTCCATTGAAGACGCCGTGGCCATCCGCGCCATGAAGCGCTATGCCGCCGATCACGCCGCCGTCTCTCCGGGCGTGGGCGTCACGCTGCCCGAAGGACCGGCGGAAGTGGCCGTGGTGGGCGCCGGGCCCGCAGGCTGGAACTGCGCCTATCATCTCCTCCGCTCCGGGCACAGCGTGGATATTTTCGACGCCGAAGCCGTGCCGGGCGGCATGATACGCTACGGCATTCCGAGCTACCGCCTGCCCAAGGATCTGCTCGACGCCGAATCCGCCGTGGTGCAGGAGCTCGGCGGCAGACTGCATCGCGCCGCCCTCGGCAGCGACATCACGATTTCCTCCCTCAGAGAAAAGGGCTACAAGGCCGTGTTCGTGGGCATAGGCGCAAGCACGGGTCAGCTCGCCCACCTGCCCGAAGACTCCGATCCGCCCGCAGGCTATGAAAACGGCATAGACTTCCTGCGCCGCGTGCACGACGGCGTGGCCGCAGGCACTCCCCCCGCCATGCACGGCGACGTGGTGATCGTGGGCGGCGGCAACGTGGCCATGGACTGCTGCCGCTCGGCCACGCGCCTCACCGACGGCAAGGTGCGCGTGCTCTACCGCCGCACCGAACAGGACCTGCCCGCCGATCATGAGGAAATCGAAGACGCCGTGAAGGAAGGCGTGATCTTCCACTTCCTTTCCAATCCCTGCGGCCTCGAAGTTTCCGACGGCAGACTCACCGGCGTGCGCGTGCTGAAGATGCGTCAGGGCGAGCCCGACGCCTCGGGCCGCCGCTCCGTATCCGCCGTGGAAGGCTCCGAATGGGTGCTGCCCTGCTCCCATCTCATTGCGGCCATCGGCCAGCGCGTGCGCTCCGGCGACATTGCCGACGATGAGGGCGTGAACAAGGGCCGCAACGGCGTCATCAGCGTGAACGGCGACTTCGCCACCTCCAGAGACGACGTGTTCTCCGGCGGCGACTGCGTTTCCGGCCCGGATACCCTCATCAACGCCATGAATCAGGGCGAACAGGCGGCCCGCGCCATTGCGGCCAGACTGGAAGGCCGCGATCCCTTCTCGCCGCGCCGCCGCCTGAGCGAAATTCTGAAGAGCGCCTCCCTCATGGGCGAGTGCCGCGACTGGCATCCCTCCTTCCCCAGAAGCCGCACGCCCTCCCTTCCCGTGGAACAGCGCCGCTCCTTCGCCGAAGTGGAACACACCATTTCCCCCGACGCGGCCCGCACCGAGGCAGACCGCTGCCTGCGCTGCTACCGCCTGTTCACGGTGCTGACGGCATCGCCCATTCCCAATGCAGACTAACGCGAGGACTTCTATGAACGCCATCATCAACGGGAAAAACGTCACCTTCGAAGCGGGAGAAAGCATTCTTGCCGCGGCGAAAAAGAACGGCTTCTTCATTCCCTCCCTGTGCGCCTTCATGCCGCTGGATCACAAGCCCGGCGTGTGCCGCGTCTGCCTTGTGGAATGCACGCCGCCTTCCGGCGCTCCCTGCATCGTTCCGGCGTGCGTGACCCCCATGGAGGAAGGCATGCGCGTGGAAACCGCCACGCCCGCCGTACGCGCCCGGCAGCGCATGCAGGCCGAACTTCTGCTCTCCGAACACCGCCTCGACTGCGAAGCCTGCAACCGCCGCGGCGGCTGCGAACTTCAGGATCTGCGCAGCGCCCTCGGCATGGACGCGCTCTGCCCCGCGCCTCAGGGCCGGGCGGGCACGCCCTCCGCGGCAGGCCCCCTCGTGCGCGACATGGACAAATGCGTGCGCTGCCTGCGCTGCGTAACCATGTGCCGCCTTCAGGGAGCCTCGGCCCTGCGCGCCGACAGCACGGGCAAAGAGGAAAACATCATCGAATTCACGGAAAGCGCCTGCATCCGCTGCGGCCAGTGCGCCCGCGTATGCCCCGTGGGCGCGATTGCCGAACGCGACGAAAACGCCGCCGCGCTCGACCTGCTCTCCTCCGCCGATACCTTCACGGCGGTGATCTTCGCCCCCTCCGCCGGGGAAGCCCTGAAGGACGCCTTTGCTCCGCTCTCCTGCAGCGACATGGAAGGCCGGATTGTGGCCTGCCTGCGCCACCTCGGCGCCGACGCCGTCATCAACGGCGACTTCGCGGCCGGTGCTGCCGCCGAAGCCGTGAGCGCGGAACTCAGGGAACGCCTTGCCGAAAACGCCGCCCGGCCCATCTTCTCCGCCGTCTGCCCCGCCTGGGCCGCCTTCGCGGAACGGAACCTCGACGCCCCCGGCGACCTCTTCTCCGCCGTGCGCGCGCCGCAGATGCCGGCTTCCGGGCTCGGCCGGAGCGACCTTGCCCGGCACTTCGGCGTGGCCGAAGAAAGCATGCGTCTTATTCTCGTTTCGCCCTGCGCGGCCCTCAAGGGCGATCCGAACTTCGACGCCGTTCTCTCCGCGCGCGGCCTCTTCCGGCTCATGAATCTGAGCGGCCTGACCCCGGATACCGCAGCCCCCGAATCCTTCGACCGCTTCCCCGCCCCGGATAAGCTCTCCCGCGCCGGAAGCCGCGGAGAAATCACGGACGCCGTGCTGCGCTCCCTCGGCGCACGGGTTCGGAACCGCACCGAAGCGGGCGACATTGTGGAAATCGAAGCCGAACTCGGCTCCACCGTGCTGCGCACCGCCCTGTGCTTCAGCTGCGCCAAGGCCGCCGAGCTCGCCGCGCAGGCGGCGGAAGGCAACTCCCCCTACGCGTTCGTTGAAACGCTCGCCTGCAAAGGCGGCTGCCCCTGCGGCGGCGGCAGCGTTTCCCTGTCGGAAAAGGAGCGCAACGCCTGAAAAAGGCGGGCCGTTTCCCCTCCCCCGCGCCGCGGCATGACGGAACAGGCTTCCGCGGCAAACAGCATCTCTTCCGCCGGCGGCACGCCGTAGCGCCGCCGGTCACGAAAAAAGGGCGTCACCTGCAATCAGACCGACGCCCTTTTTCGTGGCCGAACAGCCACACTATCTCATCCATCCCGTAACGGGGAGCCGCCCTCCTTTGCGGCGGCACGCCAAACCTTTCTTCTCCGCCGCGCCTCTTCCTGCCCGGTACGGATTCCATGCCGGATATGCGCGGCCAAAACGACCGGGCCGCCTCAGTGACCTATGCCGTCTATTTCAAGGCAGTCCGGGGAACCCTTCTCAACGCTCCGGGCAAGCTGATCGCCGCACTGCCCGTCGAGCTGCTGAAAAAATTCCAGAAATCGCCTGCCGTCCTCCGTGAGCGTCACGCCCTTCTGCCTGTCGCTGGGCCTGTCCACAAGCGCAATGCCCAGCGTTTCCTCGGCCTTGTGGATGCGCCCCCACGCCCCGCGATAGGGCATGCCCAGGCTTTCGGCGGCCTTCTTCAGCGAGCCCAGCCTGTCCACGCCCATAAGAAGCGCGCAGACGCCGTTGCCGAACACATATTCGTTATCGCTCTCCAGCCACAGTCTGTACCGAACCTTCACCGGAATCTTCATCCCTCACCCCTCCTTCGATCCAGAACATGAAACTCCTTCGCCGAACAGCAGGCGTACACCCGCGTCGCCCGTCTTCTGCCCGGCACAACTTCAACAGCGCTTTCACGCCCTAAGCACGCTCCGATCCCACAGAAAACGCCGCGTCACCGCAGCGCATCGGAGCATGCGGCAAACCGCCGCCGGACGGGGCCGCCTTCGCGGCTTACGCCCATCCGGCAGGAGGCACGTTGCCGCCCACTCGGGAACGGCCCGCACCTCCTCCGGCGGTTAAACCATGAATCCGACTACTTTCCGTGCGCGGCATTCCACTGATCGGAATTCGGGAAGAACAGCGGCTGACCGTACTTGTCCTTGCCGAAGTCTCGAATGAGCGTCTGCGCTTCGTCGCCCACCACCCAGTCGGCGAACTTCAGGGCCGCATCCTTGTGGATGTCGGGGAACTTCTCGGGGTTCACGCGGATGATCGCAATGAGGTTCAGCATGAGCGGATCGGCCTCCATGAGCGGCACCACGGAAACGTCGTTCTTCACCGTGAGCCAGGTGGCGCGGTCCATGAGCGTGTAGGCCTGCTTTTCGTTCACATAAAGCGTGGTGGCCTTGTTGCCCTTGGCGCCGCCTTCCCACACCTCATACCAGTCGCCGGAAGGCGTGATGCCCGCCGCCGCCCAGATTTCCATTTCCTTCACGTGCGTGCCGGACTTGTCGCCGCGGGATACAAAGGGAACCCCGGCGTCGGCAATCTTCTTCACGGCTTCCGTCACCTTCTTCATGCCCTTGATGCCCGCCGGATCGTTCGCAGGCCCGAGAATGACGAAGTCGTTGTACATCACGTCGCGGCGATCCACGCCGAAACCGGCGGCGCAGAAGGCATCCTCAAGCTTGCGGGCATGCACCATCACCAGATCGAAGGATCCGGATTCGGCCTTCTTCAGCGTGGCGCCCGTGCCCGCCTTGGCAATGGTGACCTCTATGCCCGTGTTCTGGGTGAACGTTTCCGCAAGAAGCGGCAGCATGCCTGCGTCCACAGGGCCTATGGTGCTGGAAATGCGGAGATTCTCCGCCGCCTGCGCGGGCAGGGCGCAAAGCGCGAATCCCATCACGGAGAGGGCAACGACTTTCGAAAGCTTCATAAAGTTCTCCTTGTTTCTTCTTCCGTGCTTCCCGGGATTATGGAAAAAGAAGCCGCCTCAAAGCGTTTCCAGAGCGTCGGCTAGCTCATCCAACCACGGCGAGGCAATGCTCTCCACGCCCCCGGCGTCGCAGGCACGGGCTATGGCCGGTTCTAGTGGCAGCCGGGCCACGTGCGGTATACCGAAGCGCGCAGCCGTTTCCGCAACTTGACTCTCCCCGAATACGGATATCGGCTCGCCGCAGTGCGGGCAGATGCTGTAGGAATAGTTCTCCACCAGCCCTATAATGTTCATATCGAGCCCCTCAAGGCGCGCCATATTCACGGCCTTTGCCACAATCATGGAAACCAGTTCCTGCGGAGAAGTAACGATGACGATGCCGTCGATGGGCAGAGACTGGTACACCGTAAGCGCCACGTCGCCGGTTCCGGGAGGCATGTCGATGAACAGATAATCCACATCCTTCCAAACCACGTCGCTCCAAAACTGGCGGACCACTCCGGATACGATGGAACCACGCCACACCACGGGATCCGTAGGCTTCTCAAGAATCAGATTCATGGAAACCACGTCGACTCCTCCAGCGCTACGCGCGGGAATAAAGCCTTTCTCGTCACCCATGAGCCTTCCCGAGAGACCGAAAAGCCGAGGAATGGACGGACCGGTGACATCCGCATCCATAACGGCGGCATGCGCGCCGCGGGCCTGCATTTTCGATGCCAGAAGTCCCGTTACCAGTGACTTGCCTACCCCACCCTTGCCGCTCACCACGCCTATGACCTTCTTCACGCTCGCTCCCGGGAGCAGCGAAGCCTTCAGAGATTCCCCGCTCTGCGTTCGTTCGGAGCAATCCTGCCCGCAACTTCCGCACTGATGATCACAACTGCTCATGTTCTGCTTCCTCCACCGCACGCACGGCGCCGATAATTTTGAAATGGACTTTTCAGAATGCAGCTCTTCCGCAAGAAAAGCATTCCACACTCATATCAACTCAACAACACCACTTGTGTTAACTCGGCAAGTTACATGTCAATAACGAAATGACGTATAAAAAATGTCGAACCAATAGTCCCCCTGTACAATATGCACACAAAAACATATATCACTTTTTACTCACAATTAATTGAATGATAACTGCTTTTATTTTTTGAGGCAAGATTTTTTCGTATTTAAGTGAAATAAAAAATGTTTCCTGCTCTTTTCACAGTATTTCATAAAATATATCATAGAGTACGCGCAATCTCTTCTGCAGGCTTCTGCATTCGTCCATTACAAAACTCCCATTGTGGAACTTCCACCGGAAGTGGGCAGCGCTCCTCCGCTACTTTTCCTTTGGAGCTTCGGAATTCCCCTAGTACGCCCATACTTCCTCTGTAAACCATGCCATGGCATGAAGAACACCTCCTAGTCTAGACGTATTGAGTCAATCTTCATTAATAAAAAACTTCCTCACTGAGCGTGTCAAACGCATTACTAAAATGACACTTTTCAAAATATATCTGTGACATGTACAATATTTTTAACACCCATAAATTATTATATTCCATAGTTATTACTTATTATACAGTATCATTCATTAATATGCTGTATATATCAAAAAATATAAAATAAGTAACCATCACATTTTCAATTAACATTCATAAATTACAATATTTAAAATTTATATCATTAAAAAAATATAAACTATATAAAAATAGATATATATTATAATAAGAAAACAATAAAGAAAGTACGGGCTTATTCTCTGTACTTCTCTTTTTATTACTTAGGAGGCATTATGACCCAATCCTATGATATCACTAAACTTTCTCAGGCTATGCTCATCGTCCAACAGCAACTTCAACCAGCCATAAAGGACGCCAAAAATCCGTTTATCGGTAACGAATACGCCACACTCAACTCTGTCATGGAATCCTGC
>CALUPL010000084.1 GCA_944322635.1 uncultured Mailhella sp. | reverse complement strand
ACACTCCTCAGATGATTTGCGGACCCACGGGTACGCCCATACCCACCTTGGTAGGCGGACAGTCGCCTAGTCGCCCGATTTACCGCAGCGTTGAAGATTCAAGTCGGAGAACCCTACTTCTTTTTTCAGCGTTCGTCCAGTGTTTTCCCCGCCTTTTCCCCGCAAAGGCCGTCATGTCTCTGGACGAGAGGCCCGGTAAAGGCTATACCTTGCCCATGCGTTATTATCCCCTTTTCCTCAGTCTTGCCGATGCCCGCTGTCTCGTCGTGGGTGCAGGCCCCGTAGGACGCCGCAAGATAGCCGACATTCTGTCATGCCGTCCCGCCGCTCTTATTGTCGTCGATCCGAACCCCGACATCGAGGCACTCGAAAAAGCTCTGACCGGCCTTTCCGCGGAATCTCTCACGCTGAAGAAGCGGGCCTTTTGTCCCGAAGACCTGGAAAACGTCACGCTGGCGTTTGCCGCCACGCCCTCCGCGGCCGTAAACTCCGCCGTGGCAAGGCTCTGCCGTGCATCGGGCGTGCTCTGCAATGTGGCCGGACCGCTGGAAAATGACGCATCGGGCAACTTCATCGTGCCCGCCCATGTGGAAAACGGCCCCATCACTCTGGCCCTTTCCACAAGCGGATGCAGCCCCGCTCTGGCCAGAGCCCTGAAAGAAGACCTTAAAGAATGGATGCAGGGAGGCTACGCCCTTCTGGCCCTTCTTCTCAAGAAGCTGCGGCCGCGCCTTCTGGCACTCGGACTCGGCAGCGATGCCGATGCCGCAGTATTCCGCGCCCTGTGCGCCCGCCCCCTGCGCGACGAGCTCATGGACGCCCTTTCCCGCAAGGACGCCGCCGCAGTATCCTCACTGCTCGGTTCCGTGCTTCCGGAATCCCTTCCCCTTTCCGCCGAGGAGATTATCCATGACCTGGACTGAACTTCCCTCCTACCTGTGCCTTGCTCTCTACGCGCTTGCCACCGTCGCTTCCCTGGCGGGCGTGCTCGGGCGCTCCGCCCGGGTGAAAAAACTGGCCTGTCTGCTGTGTGCGGGCGGCTTTGTCGCCCATACGCTGTGGCTCGTCATCAGCATTGCCGGCGGCGCCTTCAGTGCCGTATCGCGCGGCTTCTACCTGCTGCCGCTCTCCTGGTGCCTGGCGCTGGCCGGCCTTCTTGTGGCCCGCCGCCAGAAAATGGACATAGCCCTGCACTTCGTGGCTCCGTGGGGATTCTTTCTTGGCTCCTGCGCTCTGGGCTTTTCCGGCACTCCCGGTTCCCTGCCCCTCGCCGGACCGCTGTTCATTCTGCACCTGGCCGCCATTTTCGTGGGCGTGGGCGTCATGGCCGTGGCCGCCGGTGCGGGGGCGCTCTTTCTGTGGCAGGAAAACGCCATCAAGCACAAAACGCCGCTCGAAGGCTTCCGCAAGGATCTGCCCGCTCTGGGAGCCCTCGACAGGGTCAATGCCATGGCCACGCTCGTAGGCTTCCCCTGCTACAGTCTCGGCATCCTGTGCGGTTTTCTCTGGGCCCGCATCAGCTGGGGCAGCTTTATGAGCGGCGACTTCAAGGAATGGATTTCTCTCTTCATTCTCGCCCTGTACGCACTGCTCTTTCATCAGCGCCAGGCGCTCGGCTGGCGGGGACGCAAGCCCGCCATTCTGGCTCTCATCATTTTTGCCGCCTCGCTGTTCTCCATGTTCGTGGTGAACACCGTGCTTTCCACTCAGCACGGCTTCTAGCCGTACTCCTTCCCCTCCACGACAGACGAACGCGCAGACACCTTCTTTTCTTTCAGGAACATCATGAACAGCACCATTCACCTTATCGGCATCAATCACCGCACCGCTGCGGTGGAGATTCGCGAAAAGTTCGCGCTTACCAACTTCTGCTCTCCTGAAACCTGGGCCATTCCCACGAGCGACGGCATAAGCGAGTCGCTCATTCTCTCCACCTGCAACCGCGTGGAAGTGCTTGTCGTTGGCGAAGGAGACGCCCCCCGCCAGCGCGCGCTGGAGTGCTGGGCCAAGGCCCGCGGCAGAACCGTGGAGGAACTTGAACCCTATCTCTATCAGTACAAGAACGACGAGGCCATACGACACCTTTTCAACGTAGCCTCCAGCCTCGACTCCCTCGTGCTCGGAGAACCGCAGATTCTCGGTCAGCTCAAGGCCGCCTACCGCAAGGCCACGCAGAGCCACTGTGCGGGAACCATCATCAACCGCCTGCTGCACAAAGCCTTTTCCGTGGCCAAAAGGGTTCGTTCGGAAACCGGCGTGGCCTCCAGCGCCGTATCCATCAGCTATGCCGCCGTGGAACTGGCCAAACAGATTTTCGACGACATGAGCCGCCACAACGCCCTCATCATAGGCGCGGGCGAAATGGCCGAGCTTGCGGCCATGCACCTCAGACAGGCCGGAGTGAAACGCATACGGGTGGCAAACCGCACCTATGCCCGTGCCGAAGAGCTGGCACAGCGTCTCGGCGGCGAGGCCGTCCCCTTTGATCAGCTTTTCTCCCATCTGGTGGATACCGACATCGTCATCAGCTCCACCGGCGCGCCGGACGCCATCATTCACGCCTCCGACATGCGCGACGTGCTCAAAAAGCGCAAGAACCGCCCCATGTTTCTCATAGACATAGCCATGCCGCGTGACATAGAGCCTTCGGTCAACACGCTGGACAACATCTATCTCTACGACATAGACGACCTCAAGGAAGTGGTGGAAGAGCACATTGCCGAGCGTCGCAAGGAAGCCGTTCGCGCCCGCGCCATTGTGGACGAGGAAACCGCAGCATTCCATCAGTGGCTCGACTCCCTCACGCTTCAGCCTACCATTGTGGCTCTGGTGGAACGCGGTCAGCGCATCATGGAAGAGGAACTTGCCAAAACTCTGCACCGTCTCGGTCCCGTGGACGACGCCACTCGCGAAGCGCTCGAAATCATGGCCGACTCTCTGGTGCGACGCTTCAATCACGAGCCCATCTCCTTCATGAAGGACCGCTTCCATGAAGCCGCCAACCCCGAGTACACCATGCAGGCTGTGGATACCGTGCGCAGGGTATTCAACCTCAAATAGCGACAACGACGCCTCTCAGGCATCTTTCACGCCGCTGTGCAAAGGCCCGGCACTTTTCTGCCGGGCCTTTGCACAGGCTCATTCATGCACCTTTGAGCAAGTCGCCTCAAAAACTCTCCAAGCGGCTTTCCTTGAATGCAAAAAACTTTGTCCGCGCCTGATTTTCAAAAGCTCTCCCCCTTCCTGCAATCGCAAAACGCCTCTTTTGCCGGGTACGCTTTCCCAAACGGACTTCTTCGATACGCCGACCCGGAGCCTTTGCCCTTCACGACTTTCCGTAACGGGACGAAGAACCGGAAGCCGTGCCTCTACTCCTCCCTTCTGGCTATGTTGTATTTCTTCATTCTGGCATAGAGCGTGTTTCTGGCCATGTTCAGACTTTTGGCCGTGCGCGTCATGTTGTATCCGTGCCGTGCAAGCGCGGCCAAAAGCATCTCCTTTTCCCCGCCTTCCGGAACGTCTTTCCTTTCTTCCGAGTCACATTCCTCCGCAACGGCCTCCAGAAAGTCAGGAGGAAGATGTTCGCGCCTCAGCTGACCATAGCCGGCATTGATCATGAGAGAGGTAATGACGTTTCGAAGTTCGCGCACGTTTCCCGGCCATGAGTAACGTTCAAGGACCTGAAGACAGTCGCTGTCCATGGCGGAAATCTGCATTCCCTTCTTTTCCAGAAAATGCTTGATGAGGGGAACTATGTCCTCCTTTCGCGCCGCCAGAGGAGGAATGGACAGGGTGAGCACGTTCAGCCGGTAAAAAAGATCTTCCCGGAAAAGATGATCACGCACCATGGTGCGCAGGTTCTTGTTTGTGGCGGCAATCAGCCGGAAGTTGACGGCTCGCGGAACCGTGGCGTTGATGCGCTGAATCATGTGCGTTTCCAGAACCCGCAGAAGAATGCCCTGCGCGTCGAAATCAAGATCGCCGATTTCATCCAGAAACAGCGTGCCCTGATCCGCAAGTTCAATGAGTCCGGGCTTGCCGCTTCTGGAAGCGCCGGTAAAGGCTCCGGGCGCGTAGCCGAAAAGCTCGGAATTGACGAACTGACGGGATACGGATGCGCAGTTGAACACAATGAGAGGCTTGTTCGACCTGTTGCTGCATTTATGCACGGCATTGGCAAAAAGCTCCTTGCCCGACCCTGACGGCCCCAGAATAAGCACGGTTTCATCTGTCAGCGCATAGGCCGTAGCCCGTTCGATAAGCGAAGTCATGATGCTGCTTTTCCAGACTATCTTTCTTTCCGAGGCATTGGAAAGCGTCGGCCTCAGGCCGGACTCCATAAGCCCGATGACCTGCTCGGCATACTTCAGTTTGGAAAGAAGCTCCGTCCAGCCGGAATCTCCCACCGTCATGAGCTGAGAAATCATGCCCACGACCTCGTTGTGAATGTTGAACACGGGAATGCGGTTCACCAGAATCTGACTTTTTTTCACGTCCTCCCGAACGGAAGTCTTATCATATAACTCCGCAATGCCGCTTTTCATCACCTCTTTGGCACGCGAACGGGGAAGAAATTCGGAAATGTCATGCCCTATGATGTTCTGCGGAATGTCGCCGATGTATTCGGCATACGCATCATTGATATAGCGAACAATGCCGTTTCTATCACAGAAATACACGCCGAAGGGAATGGAATTCAAAATTTCAAGAGACGCGTCATTAGGTATGACCAGCGTATGATTGGACATGAACATCCCTCCAGCCATCAAGTGTTCAGAAAATAACAAGTTTGAACAATTATGCGCAATTTTTGCGCAGTTTCCTTGTACCTTCTTTGCCGACTTCTGGCAAGAAATCAGCAAAAATTATGTTAATATAATGTATTACACTTACTGGCACGCATCTTGCTACTTAAGAGAACAAACAATCAAGCCAACCCTTATCTGGAGGTTTCCTCATGGAACTGTGTGCCTGTGCTTCCTGTTACACACCTCAGGAAGAACGTATTCTTCACGGCAAGTTGTTCGACACTCCCAAGGAAGGTCTCACCCCCGGACGCAAACGCATTTATGCCATGCTCCAGAAACTGCGCGATCAGGCTCTTCCCCGCATCAGCATGGAGAGGGCCGTGCTGTTCACGGAGTCGTTCCGGCAGACGGAAGGCGAACATCTGGATATGCGCTGGGCCAAGGCGATGATGAACATTGCCAAGAACATTCCCATCTACATCGATGAAGATCAGCTTCTCGCCGGACGCTGCGACGGCAAGCCCGGCCGTCACGGCATTATTTTCCCGGAACTGGAAGGCGGATTTCTGGATCGCGTGGCCGATGCCTTTGAGGGCGAAAACCCCTACTACGAGCTTTCTTACGAAGCTGCCAAAGCCATGCGCGAAATAGCTCCCTACTGGAGAGGACGCACCCTTCTGGACAAGCTTTTTGAAAGCGTTCCCGCGGAAACGCGACGACTCATCTTCAAAGACGACGACTATTACGGACAAAAGTACATCATCACCCAGACGGCTTCCACCCGCTCATCTCTCCAGTGGGTGCCCGACTACGACAAGGTCATAAACAAGGGCTTTGAAGCCATACGGCAGGAAGCGGAAGAACGACTCAAGGATTTCGACGAAGAAGACGCTTCCAACTCCCTGAACGAAATCCCCTTCCTCAAGGCCGTCATCATGACCTGCGACGCCATGGGCATTTTTGCCTCCCGCTATGCGGATCTGGCGGAAAGCATGGCCGAAAAGACCACGGACCCCAGGCGCGCCGCAGAACTTTTCCGCATGGCGGACGCCTTGCGTCAGGTTCCCATGAAGCCCGCCCGCTCCTTCTACGAAGCCGTGCAGTCCCACTGGATTTTCCAGTGCTTCTCCCGTCTGGAACAGCGCACCAGCTCCGTGGTGTCCAACGGACGTCTGGATCAGCTCTTCTATCCGTTCTACAAGGCGGACAAGGAAGCCGGAAAGCTCACGGATGACGACGCTCTGGAAATTCTGGAATGTCTTTGGCTGAACATAGCCAACTACATCAACATCAGCGTGTCTCCGCAGGCAAAATCCTTCTACGAGGGCTATGCCCACTGGGAAGCCGTCACCGTCGGCGGCAAGACTCCGGACGGTCAGGACGCCACCAACGAACTTTCCTACCTCATTCTGCGTTCAAAAAGGGAAGTGCCTCTCAACTATCCCGATCTTGCCGTACGCGTGCACTCCCAGTCCCCGGATCGTTTTCTCATGGAAGTTGCCGAAACCATTAAGGAAGGTTCCGGCTTCCCCAAGATATTCAATGATGAGGAAATCATTCCCCTGTACTTGGAAAAGGGCGTTCCCACGCGTGTCATCAACGACTGGGCGGCTTCAGGCTGCACCGAAGTCCGCCTGCCCAACTGGGATACCTGTCTGACTCCTCACCCCTGGCTCAACCTGGGCGCCGTGCTTGAAATGACCTTCAACGACGGCAGACTGCATTTCTTCGGCAATCAGCAGTACGGCCCTGCCACGGGCGATCCGCGCAGCTTCACCTCCTTCGAAGAATTCTTCGAAGCGTTCAAAAAGCAGCTGCTGTACATGCTCAAGCATGCCTACATTCTGGTCATGTGCGTGGAAAAGGTACGAGCCGCCAATCTGGCCACGCCGCTTTTCTCCATGCTGCACGACAAGGCCTTTGCGCAGTGTCTGGACCTGCACACCAACCAGGTCAAGGGCGGCTGCAGCGTCGGATTCTTCGATCTCATCGGTCTCGGAACGGTGCTGGATTCCTTCGCCGTCATCAAAAAGCTGGTGTTCGAAGAAGGCACGCTGAGCATGGAGCGTCTTTACGACGCCGTGGAAGCGGACTTCAAGGGCTATGACGATGTCCTTCAGATGCTTGCCAGATGCCCCAAGTACGGCAACAATGACCCCTATGTGGATGAACTCGGCTATGAACTGGAAAAGGTTGCCGCGGAATATGCCCACAAGCACCGCACAGGCAACAATACAGAACTTGACGTGCGTTATGTGCCCGTAACTTCGCACATTCCTCTCGGCAAGGTGGTATGGGCCACCCCCAACGGCCGTCACGCCGGAATGTATCTTTCGGAAGGCGCCTCCGCCTCTCACGGCGCGGACGTCAACGGCCCCACCGCCGTTCTGCTCTCCAACGCCCACTCCAAATTCACGGGCTATCCCGAGCGCGCCTCCCGACTGCTGAACATCAAGCTCAGCCCCAACACCGTGGCCGGCATTGCCGGAAGCCGGAAACTGGTTGGTTTCATACGCACCTTCTGCGCTCTGAAGCTCTGGCACATGCAGTTCAACATCATCAATCGGGAAACGCTCGTCAAAGCCCAGGAAACGCCCAAGGATTACCGCAACCTGCTGGTGCGCGTGGCCGGATACAGCGCCTACTTCACCGAGCTGTCTCCCGGTCTGCAGAATGAAATCATCGCCCGTGTGGAACACACCACTCTCTAGGTTCAGGACTCATTAAATATAAAAGATGACAATGGCAGCGAGACAAATAGCCGAAAAGAACGTGTGGGCACAACGGTCATAACGCATGGCTATTCTGCGCCAATCCTTGAGTCGGCCGAA
>CALUPL010000083.1 GCA_944322635.1 uncultured Mailhella sp. | reverse complement strand
CGGAGCTTCTGCACCGACTGTGCCCGGACTGTGCGGAGTTCGAGCGCTGGACCAGGAGAAAAGAGGACAGACAGCTTTCGCTTCTGAGCGTCATTCCTGCCTCAACGAAAGACTCGGGGCAGAGATCTGGATGCGGCTGCGCTCCGAGTAAGGATATCGGAAGCTACAACACCTGCAGGCACTTCTGCGCTTACTGCTATGCCAACAATTCTCCCAAAAGCGTTCTTACAAAACTCGCCTCCATGTCAGCAGAAGACGAAAAACTGTAGCAGAAATACTGCATGGAAGGATTTCAAACAGACTACGTAGCCGGAGAACATGACTGATTCTTTGAGTAAAGAGTTTCAGTATGATGTTCTGCCTGCCTTTTGGCATGCCGCAAGTAAAAAACGAGGTGAATTCTGTTCACCTCGTTTTTCAATGGGGCCGGGGTTTTACCCCCGGATGTAACGACTACCTTATCGGATACCATCTTTTCGAGATGATGCTTCAATGGGGCCGGGGAATAATCCCCGGATGTAACCGATTTTCTGGATGCTACCGCCGTCCATGTAATAGCTTCAATGGAGCCTAGGTTTTACACCCGGATGTAACGTTTATCACGTCCATAATCCCCACAAGGTAGGGCGTGCTTCAATGGGGCCGGGGGTTTATCCCCGGATGTCACATATCGGCGTACATGATTTTCATCCGTTTATCACGCTTCAATGGAGCCGGGGTGTTACCCCCGGAGGTAACCACACGCCTCCCGCACGGCATCGATGTCGCTCGTGCTTCAATGGGGCCGGGGTGTTACCCCCCGGATATCACATTGCTGCAGGCATGGGCCTCAATGCCATGGCCGAGCTTCAACAGAGCCGGGGAGTAATCCCCGGATGTAACACGTACTTCAGGACGTTACCCTGGCAGTACGCCGGGCTTCAATGGAGCCGGAGTTTTATCCCCGGATGTAACCTGAGATTAGTCGTCTTGCCATTGTAAATATTAATGCTTCAATGGAGCCGGAGTTTTATCCCCGGATGTAACTGTCCTTCCTTTTATCCATAGATATCGGGAAGTGTAAAGCGCTTTTGCGAAGACCTGCCTCAGTGCATTCCGTCTCTATCTGTTCCGGCACGGCCTGAAACAAAAAAGTTCAGTTCTTTCAGCCCCGTTGCTTCAGCGACGATCTTATGGTATTTTAGAGACTGTTTCAGGTTCTCGCAGCAGGATGTACGCGCGATGTCTTTGTCCGATGTTTATACGACGGCTCTCGGTTTTCCTCCCTACCCCTATCAGCGGCGGCTGGCGGAATCCGACTGGCCGGACGTGCTGGAAATCCCTACGGGGCTCGGCAAGACGGCCGCCATTTTTCTGGCCTGGATGTACAAGAGAAGCCTGAAGGATGCAGGCACGCCGCGGCGTCTGGTGTGGTGTCTGCCCATGCGCGTGCTGGTGGAACAGACGGCACGGCTCGCAAGGCAGTGGGGCGAACGTCTGGCAGAGGCCGGACTCGTCGCCCATGCGCCTGCCGTGCATGTTCTCATGGGAGGCGACATAGCCCGCGACTGGGATGCCCGCCCGGAAGACGACGCGGTGCTCATAGGCACGCAGGATCAGCTTCTTTCCCGCGCGCTCAACCGCGGCTATGCCATGAGCCGTTTCCGCTGGCCGCTGGATTTTGCGCTGCTGCACAACGACGCCTTCTGGGTTTTCGATGAAATTCAGCTCATGGGAGCCGGACTTTCCACCTCGACGCAGCTTGAGGCGTTCCGTCGTCGCTTTTCGTGCGCCGGATCCTGCCGTTCGCTCTGGTGCAGCGCAACTCTGCACCCCGACTGGTTGAAGAGCGTGGATTTTGCCGTGCAGTGTCCGCATCCCGTCATGGCCTCGCTGGAGGACGACGACAAGGTGTTTCCGCAGGTTCAAAGGCGCATCCATGCCGCCAAGAAGGTGGAAGCGCTGGAGGCGGGGAAGCTCGTTTCCGCCGTGCTCGACCATCATCGCCCCGGTACGCTGACGCTGGTCATACGCAATACGGTCAAGGATGCCGAAGCCACCTTTCGGGAACTGAAGAAAAAGAAGAACGCGCCGCCCGTCACGCTTCTGCATTCCCGTTTCCGCCCGGCCGACAGGGCGGAACGTCTGAACGAGGCGCTCGCCGCCACGGAAGGAGCAGGCCGCATTGTGGTCACCACGCAGGTGGTGGAAGCCGGTGTGGACATTTCCGCCGACGTGCTGTTCACCGATCTGGCTCCGTGGTCCTCTCTGGTGCAGCGTTTCGGCCGCTGCAACAGAAACGGAACGGCGGAAGACGCCCGCATATTCTGGCTGCAAAAGAAGCTGTCCAACGAAAAGGCCGCCCGTCCGTATTCGCTGGCGGAGCTGACGAAGGCGCAAGCCGTGCTCGGCGCACTTTCCGACGCCTCCCCGGCGCTTCTGCCGTGCCCGGACGCCGATCTGCCGGAACACGCGGTGCTGCGCGCTCCCGATCTCTTCGATCTTTTCGACACGACTCCCGATCTTGCCGGAGCCGACATCGACGTTTCCCCGTACATCCGCGAAAGCGACGACACGGACGCGCAGGTCTTCTGGCGCGACTGGGAAGGAGGCACACCGCCGGACGACATGCCTTCGCCGTCCCGTCAGGAACTGTGTCCCGTGCCGATTGCCTCTCTCCAGGAATTTCTTCAGAAAAAACATGAGGCATGGTTTTGGGACACGCTGGACGGCGCATGGAGCAGAGTGCGCTCCCCTTGTCCCGGCATGGTGCTTCTGCTTCGCTGCTCCGAAGGCGGCTACCTGCCGGATATGGGCTGGTCGCCGGAGGCCCGCGACCCTGTTTCTCCCGTTGAAGACGCAGAAAACAGCGTCCTCCAGAGTTCTCTTTCCAGCGACCCGAACAGCCGGATGCCGCGTCAGACCATAACGCAGCACGGGGAGCAGACCTGTGAAGCCCTGAAGCAGCTTCTTTCCGCCCTGAACGCTCCCGTTCCCGACGAGTGCCTGCCTTCTCTGCTTCTCGCCGCGCTTCGGCACGACTGGGGCAAGGCGCATGCCGTTTTTCAGGACGCCTGCCTGCCCGAAGACAGAACGGAACTCTGGGCGAAAGCCCCTCACATGCAGCCCTACTCCCGCCCCGGATTTCGTCATGAACTGGCCTCGGCGCTGGCTCTTCTTCAGACGGGCGGCGACGATCTTGCCGCATATCTTGCCGCAGCGCATCACGGCAAGATTCGCCTTTCCCTGCGATCTCTGCCCAATGAAACGCCCGCGCCGCACAATATCCGCTTTGCGCGCGGCCTGTGGGAAGGCGACGAGCTGCCTGCCGTGAAAGACTGGCCTGCCGTGCGTCTTTCCCTGGCATGCATGGAACTCGGCCGGACCGAAGCAGGGGAAAGCTGGGCTGACCGGATGACGCGCCTGCTGGAAATATGGGGGCCTTTCCGGCTGGCCTTCTGGGAATCTCTCATACGCCTTGCCGACTGGCGGGCCAGCGCGGAGGATAACGGCCATGTCCGACATTCTGCTTGAAGGCTGCCCATCAAAACCTCTCTCCGCCTATCTCAAAAGCCTCGGCGTGCTGCGCCTCGTCGGGGAACAGATGGATTCCGGCGTCTGCGGCTCATGGCATGACGGCTGTTTTGTCCTTTCCGGATCCCTGAGCAGAGAAGAGCTCCGCCGTTTTTTTCTGGAAAAGTATGAACCTTCGCCGCTCGTCACGCCATGGAACGGCGGGAGCGGCTTTTATCCCGGCGACAACACGAGCGGGATTCTTCCTCTGGAACAGTCCACGCTGCCGAGACTGGCCCGGTATCGGGAAGTCATTGCCGCCGTCAGGCGCTGGCCGGAATTTCAGGAACTGGCCTCGCTGCCTCCCGACAAGGCAAAAAAACGCCGCGAAGAAATCCGCAAGGAGAATAAAAACATTTTTCTGCGTCGCTGCCGTGCCGTCTTGCCGGAATGTTGTCTTCCCTGGCTGGACGCCGCGTTTTCCCTGCGGAGCGACAAAGCGTTTTTTGCGCCTCTTCTGGGAACCGGAGGCAATGAAGGACGGCTGGAATATGCCAACAACTTCATGCAGCACGTTGCCGGACTTTTCCTCCACGCTGAAGAAGCGTTGCAGAGCGCCTGGCTTGATGCCGCGCTCTTTGGCGTTCCTGTTCAGAACCTGCCTTCCTCGGCCGTCGGGCAGTTCGACCCGGGCAGTGCCGGCGGATGCAATCAGAACATGGGCGTTTACAACGACAAAACCCGGTGCAATCCCTGGGATTTTCTGCTCATGATGGAAGGAACGCTGCTCTTTGCCGGAACGCTGGTTCGACGTTCTCCCGAAGATCCGGCTCAGGCGTCCTTTCCGTTCAGCGTATCTTCACTGGCGGCAGGTTTTGCTTCGTCATCTCTCAAGGACAAAGGACGCGGAGAAATATGGCTTCCCCTCTGGTCGCATCCTGCTTCCTTGAGGGAACTTCGGCATCTTTTCGGAGAAGGAAGAGCTTCACTCAACAGAATGCAGGTACAGAACGGACTGGACTTCGCCCGCGCCGTATCCACGCTGGGCGTCGATCGCGGCGTGGAAGCCTTCGAGCGCTACAGCTTTCTGGAACGTCGTGGCCAGAGCTATGTGGCCATGCCTTCAGGACGCGTTTCCGTAACCTATCGGCCGGAAGTGACGCTGCTGGACCCGGTGGTTCGTTCTCTGCGTCTGCGCTTTAATGGTAAGGAAAGCGACGCTCCAGCCTCTCTTATTTCCGCAAGACGCAGGCTCTCCAGAGCCATATTTGCCTGTACGCGCAACCCGGACGCCCGTCATTTTCAGATGGTGAGCCGGGAACTGGCCCATCTGGATGCACTGCCCGGCCTGCCGAAAATGCTTGTCTCTTCGTGCGTTTCTCTTCCCGCGGCATGGATAGACGCCTGTGACGACGGCGGGCCTGAAGTTCGTCTGGCCGCGGCCATGGCATCGCTGCAGCAGGAAGGAAAACTGGGAGCGTTCCGGGCGCACTTTGCCCCGGTGGAACCTTCCGACATTCAGCGCTGGAGCGAAACCTCGGATCATTACCTGCCATGGCGCGGGTCGCTCCTGGACGGGCTGGGAAAAATTCTTCTTCGTCGCCTCACGCTGGCAAAAAAGTACGGTGTCGCCCCTCTGAAGGCAGGCCTTGAGCTGGACCCGGCAGACCTGACGTTTCTGCTTGAGGGCAGACTCGACATGGCACTGTTCGGCGATCTTTTGCGCGCCTTTTCTCTTGTGCGCTTTTCTCGAAGCTTTCCTGAGCGCTGGAAACAGCCTGTTCAGCAGAAAAGACTTCCGTATGTCTTCGGGATGCTCAAGCTCCTGTATTCAACCATCCCTCCCGATGCCGGACTGGATGCCTCCAAACTCCGCCCGGAAAACCGCATCGTCATGCTTCTGCAGGCAGGGCGCATGGAAGAGGCGTGTTCCGTGGCATCGCAAAGAATCCGAGCTGCCGGAAGCGGGGGATTGTATCTGCCTTCATCCTTTACCGAAAGCGTCTGCGCGCTGGATGATCGGGCAGTGCCGGCCTGTCTTCTGGTTCCTGTAAATACACGAAAACTTCTGCGACACGTTCGGGCGTAGTTTCAGAACACATAAAGGAGTAGCCATGATTCTGGATCATTGTTCATCCGGTCGCATCCTCATGGAAGCCGATCTTGTCCCCATGCAGGGAGAGCGTTTTCAGCCCACGGGTTTTGCCGATCTGGGAGCGGCCGTCTATACGCTTCCCAGTGGAAAGCGCATGCTGCTTGTAGAATCTGCCCAGTCTATGGCCAACCGGCTTGAACAGACCATTACCACTCCCGACGGAGAAGTCATTCCCGAACTGACCGGACTTTCCTATGTCACGGCTTCGTTGAGCGGCGAAAACATCACCGAAGGCCTTTGTGTTTCAACATTGACCGAACCCCATCGTCTGGCATCGCCTTTTATTATTTCCGATAAAGCCTTTCAGCAGAAATTTTGTCAGGAAGCCGCTTATTCCGCCAAGTCCCGCCTGGACTGGAAGAAAATTTACGCTGCACTGTTCAAGTACGACGTCAATTCCCTTCTGCACGGTGTCTTCCTGTCCACCATCGACGGGGGACGTATCAAAGCTCCCCGTCTCATTTCCGCCTTCATCGAGGCGGAAAACGTCCGTGAAGCCGTGTCCGGCGGCGTGAAAAACAGCTTTGATCCTACCGGAACCTTGCGGCATGCCGACTGCGATAAGGATGTGTACAGCAATGTTCCCTATCAGCGCACCGAATACACGGCAGAACGCATCACGGTATATTTCAATCTGGATGTGGGCGGCATACGCAGTACGGGGCTGCCCGTTGAAGCCCAGGAGCTTCTCATCAGTCTGGCGCTTTACAAGGTCCGCCGCCTGCTGAACGACAATCTGCGTCTGCGCACGGCCTGCGACCTGCGTCTGACGGGCGACATCCGGGTTTCCGGCCTGGACGGCCTGCCTTCCGAAGCGGAACTGCTTGCATGTGTTCAGCGGTCCATAGCCGACTGCAAATCTCTGTTTGCAGAACCTCCGGTCACGCGTCTGACGGAATCCGTAGTTCTCAAAAAGAAAAAGGACTCTGGAGACGACACCGATACGGGAGAGAATGACTGATGCCCGTTCTGGAACTTTGTTTTCCTGCGGGGCGATACCACGCCACAGAATGGGGACGCAACGTCAATGAAGGAGAGCCCGAATGGCCTCCTTCCCCTTTCCGGCTGGCCAGAGCTCTACTGGATATACGCTATCGTCGTCACGACGAGCTGTCCGAAGATGTCACGGCTCATACGCTGAGCCTGCTGGCCGGTCATCCGCGCTTCAGTCTTCCGCCCGTCAGAGCCATGGCCGTCAAATGCTATCTGGACCAGAACAAGAAGGAGTTGGAAAAACAGCCTGTCCTTGATGCCTTTGTCTGCATGGAAAAAAATGCTGCGCTCTACATGGAACTGCCGCAGAACGCCTCGGAAGAAGACTTGAAGGTACTGGCTCAGCTCGTGACGGAACTGAATTATCTGGGACGATCCGAATCATGGGTTGCTGCACGTCTGTGTGACTCTTTGCCTTCCGACCGCATCTGGAACTTCGTGCCTTCCACTCTTTCTGGATCAGGCGAAGAGCGCATCATGCTTCAGACGCTGCTTGACCCGGAGCAGTATGCAGATCTGCCTTATCAGCCGATAAAAAAACAGGGGAGCAGAAAAGTTCCCTGTTCCTGGCTGGAAGCTCTGTCCATGCCGACGTTCCAGCTTCAGAAGGAAGGCTGGAATAGACATCCGCTTCTCGGCCGCTGCATGTATTCGACTGTCCTGTCCGAGGCTCCGTCTCTCCCCGTCGTCCATAAAGAAAGAGAAGGGGAGGCGTATTGCGTCACTTACGCGCTGCGGAGTAAACCGCTGCCTTCCATCACCCATGCGCTTCCTCTGGCCGAACGTCTGAGAGCAGGACTTATGAGCCGACACAAACAGATCTGCGGAAATGATCCTGCCAGAGTATCCCCGATGTTCAGCGGAAAAGACGAGCATGACAATCCGCTGAAAGGGCATAGGCACGCGTTTTTCTGGCCCCGCGATATTGATGGGGACGGAAAGATAGATCATGTCCATATATGGCTTCCCCGCCCTGTTACCCAGGAAGAACGTATGGCACTGGAAGAATTGAGGCATGTATGGGCATCCGGGGCAGAACTTGCGGAACTGGTCTTTCTTCATTGTGTGCCGCAACAGGCTCTTCCTGCAACTCATACGGTTGTCAGCGCCACGCCTGTAGTTTTCGGACGTCACTACAAACCTCGAAAAGGAAGCCATACAGACTGGCTGAATGAAGAAATATGCCGTGCCTGCCGAGAGCAGGGCCTCCCGGAACCCGACAGCATAAAAGCATTTCCTTTCCTGCCCATACGTGATGGAGCCCCTCTTTCATGGAACAGTTTCATCCGCCAGCGTAAAGACAGACCTTCTACCCAGGGCTATGGCTTTCGGCTGCATTTTGACAGTCCCGTTCATGTTCCTTTTGCCCTTGGAAGCCTCGCGCATTTTGGAATGGGACTTTTTGTCAATGACGAATGATATGAGATAAAGATTCGTATAATCTTCAGGGGCATCGTTATGATGCCCCTTTGTGTCTTATTTATCTTTTGATTTGCGCTTATAAAGCAGACCATGTGACTCAAATTTAGTCAAAATGTCCGGTTTCGTGCAATTGTACTAGATCATAATCTACATGTTTGTTTTATCCAGTATTTTGTTGCGGTGTTGAACTTTGGTGAACCTTATAGCTGGGTAAGAGTTTCGCTTATTTTTGTATGTAGTACTTATAAAAGTTTGTGGATTAATATTATAAATGTTGATAGGAGTGTTATATTTATGTATACTTGGTAAGTATATCAACAACTATAGCATATGAGCATTAAAAAATATAATATTAGATTTATTGATCTTTTGTTTCTTCTTGAAAGAAGAAGCGTAGTTGCTTATCCTTATTTTCATGAAAAAAGGAAAGCTGGAAATCATAGGAATTGCTGCCCCCCAATCATCCCGTGAGGGGCTTCCTCTGTACTTGTCCCCTGTAATAGCTGGATTTCCTTCTCCTGCTGATGACTTTATTGACCGAAAACTGGATCTCCATGAATACCTTGTCCATAACGAAGCGGCCACGTTTTTTCTCAGGGCTCAGGGCGATTCGATGACAGGAGCGGGGATTCATGACGGCGATCTTCTTATCGTGGACCGGTCGATTGAAGCCGCTCACGATAAGATTGTGATTGCCGCGCTTGATGGAGAGCTGACGGTCAAGCGGCTTCAGCGCACTAAAGGAAAGGTATTTCTGGCGCCGGAGAATCCCGATTATCCGGTTTTTGACATCACGGAGAGGGAGTATGTGTATATCTGGGGCGTGGTAACCTATGTCATCCACAAGCTATAAATCGCTTTTTCTGCTCATCGACTGCAATAATTTTTATGTGTCCTGTGAGCGGCTTTTTCGTCCTGATCTCATAGGCAGGCCTGTTGTCGTTCTTTCCAATAATGACGGCTGCATAGTCTCCAGAAGTCCTGAAGCCAAGGCCATGGGAATTCCCATGGGGGCTCCTGAATTTCAAGTACGACCATTGATAAAAAAATATGACATTGAGGTGTTTTC